>WHTS01000021.1:57700-70496 GCA_009377585.1 Betaproteobacteria bacterium | reverse complement strand
ACCACGACGTGATTTTCGATGAAGTGACGGCAGCACGTCGGGCAATCCAGGACGGCCACGGTGAAATCGGCGATCGCGCTCATACCGGCTCCGGCTCCTTGAGCGGCTCGGCAATCCCGCGACGATCGACGCGCCGCGCATCCGAGCCAACGCGCCCAATTTAACGGACCGATATCCGAGCCGTTGCGGCAAAGACCGTCCGAATCCTGGCCGAAATCGCAGGCATGCCCGTTGGCGGCACGCCCGGCCGTGACAATGTTCCGGTATTGACCCGTGGGCGGGGCCGGTCTTGGCGTGGAGCTACTGCGGCGAGCGAAGCCCGCTCGATCGAGCCAGCCCAGAGCGGCGGACCCTCACGTTCGCCGGCACTCGGCCCGACGCCGCGGACCGAGCGTCAGCCATCGGTAATGGAATGACGTGCCTCGCGCTGGCGATGGCCCGATTGGCGTAACTGCACCGGATCCCGGCTGCGCTTGCGAACGCGCAGATTCAGCATCTCGACGCCGACTGCGAACGCCATCGAGAAGTAGATGTAACCCTTCGGGATGTGGAAGCCCCAGCCCTCGGCCACCAGCGCCACGCCGATCAGCACCAGGAAGCTCAACGCCAGCATCTTGATGGTGGGATGCGCATCGACGAAGCGGCCGATCGGACCTGCCGCGAAGATCATCAGTGCCACCGCGCACAGGATGGCGATCACCATGATCTCGATCTCGTCCACGAGGCCCACTGCGGTGATCACCGAATCGAGCGAGAACACGATGTCGAGCAGCGCGATCTGGGTCACGATGCCGAGGAAGGTCGCGGCCGCCCTTGCTGGCTTCTGCTCGTGCGCTTCGTCGCCCTCCAGCGAGCCGTGAATCTCGTGCACGCTCTTCCATAGCAGAAACAGCCCGCCGCCGAGCAGGATCAGGTCGCGACCTGAAATCTCCCTTCCGAGCACGCCGAGCAAGGGCTCGGTGAGCGTCATGACCCATGCGATCGAAAGCAGCAGCGCGATCCGCGTTCCGGCCGCCAGCGCCAGACCTATCGTGCGCGCGCGGGCACGCTGCCGTTCCGGCAGCCGACCGACCAGGATCGAGATGAAGATGATGTTGTCCACGCCCAGCACGATCTCGAGGGCAGTCAGCGTGGCAAGGGCAACCCATGCGGCGGGATCGGTGATCCATTCCATGGCCGTTCCAGTTTACTTCGGCGTCGGAGCAGGAACGATCCGCGTCAGCCGGTAGGCGCTGCCGACCTTCTCGGCTTCGAAGGTCACCCTGTCACCGGGCTTCACGGCATCGAGCATCGCAGGGTCTGCCACCTGGAAAACCATCGTCATCGGCGGCATGTCGAGATTGCGAATCGGTCCGTGGCGGATGGTGATCTTCTTGCTTTCACGGTCGATCCGGCGCACCTCGCCGTCGCTGGACGCGGACGAGGATTGCTTGGCTGCGTGCTCCATGTGACGCGCATCCCCGGCAAGGAGCGCAATGGGCCATGCCAGCGCGGCGGCGAACGCCATGACGAGCTTGCGTTTCATACCATTTCCTTTTTCACTTGACGATGATCTTGCCGACCATCCCGGCCTCGAAATGGCCGGGCACGAGGCAGCCGTAGTGGAACTCGCCGGCGCGGGTGAACTGCCACACCAGTCGTTCGGTTCTGCCCGGCGCCACGTGCGCCATGTGCGGCTCGTCGTGTTCCATGCCCGGGTGCTTGCGCATCAAGTCCGCGTGCGCCTTCAGATCGCTCAGGGTGCCGAGCACGAGCTCGTGCATGATCTTGCCCGAGTTCCTCACTTCGAAGCGAACGGTCTCGCCTCGTCTCACCCGGATTTCGGACGGCAAATAGCGCATGCTGTCCGCCATGGCCACCTTTACCGTACGCGTGACTTTCTTCGGGTCGCATTGCCTGCCGAACGCCTGCTCCTGCGCCAAAATGGCGCCCGAAATCTCCTTGGGCTTGTGCGCATCGCCATGTGCCCAGGCGGCTGCGTTCAGGCCCAGGCACACGACCAGAAAAAAGCTGTAAAGGCGCTTCATGCCTTTTCCTGTTACGAATCCCGCCTATCGATGCTCGCCATGGCCCTTCGGCTTGCGTGCCCTCGGTTCGGGGCTTCGCGGCGCCGCCGAAGCCCCGGCTTCGGGCTGGTGAGCGGCGCGCCGCAATGCCGCCTTGGCCTCAGTCTCGCCCGCAATGGCTTCGATGATCGGACACTTGGCGGCGCCGCCGTGGCGGCAACGATCCAGCAGTCCGGTGAGCGCGCGCTTCATCCGGCGCAAATCCGCCAGCCGCGCGCGAATTTCCGAGAGCCGCGCGGCTGCGATGCGCTGCACTTCGCTGCGATGGGCGCCGTCCTGCAATGCCAGCAGGCCCTCGATGTCCTGCAGCGAGAAGCCGAGCTCCTGCGCGCGCTTGATGAAGCGGATACGCGTAACGTGACCGCCGTCGTATCTGCGAAAACCGCCGCGTTTCTGCGCCGGTTGCGAAACGAGACCTCGCCGCTCATAGTAGCGGATGGTCTCCACGCCCACCGCCGCGGCCTCGGCTGCTCTTGCTATGGTGAATGCCGGTTCGTCCATTTCCCCGCCCTTGACTCCGTACCTCGGTACGGACTTTAGACTGCCTCGATGGACCGACACAAGACTCCGGAGCCGGAAATGAAATCCGGCGGGCACGAGCATCATGCGCCGGGTGGGGGCGCAGCGAGCGACACGACCGCCGTCGACCCCGTTTGCGGCATGCGCGTCGATCCGAGTTCGGCCGCCGGCTCGGCCGCGTACCAGGGCGTCGACTACTACTTCTGCAGCACCCACTGCCTGGCGCGATTCAAGGCGAGCCCCGAGCAGTACCTGCATCCGCAACCGGCAAGGCCGTCGCAGCCGGCACCTGCGGGGGCGCAATACACCTGTCCCATGCATCCCGAGATCGTGCGCGACGCGCCCGGCGACTGTCCCATCTGCGGCATGGCGCTGGTGCCGGTCGCGGGTAGCGGCGAGGCGGACGATACGGAGCTCACCGATCTCACCCGCCGCTTCTGGCTGGGCGCGGCCCTCTCCATTCCGCTGGTGATCCTGGCGATGGCGCCGATGCTGGGCTTCGCCGAGCCATTCGGACTTTCACCGCGCGCTCGCGGCTGGGTCGAGCTCGTGCTCGGGTCGCCGGTGGTCCTGTGGGTCGGCTGGCCCATCCTGCGCAAATTCCGGCTCTCGATCGCCAACCGAGCGCCCAACATGTACACCCTGATCGGCCTGGGCGTGATCCTCGCCTATGCGTTCAGCCTGGCGGCGGTGTTCGCGCCGGGTATTTTCCCGCACGAGTTTCGCAGTCACGACGGTGCCGTCGGCACGTATTTCGAAGCGGCCGCGGTAATCGTGACGCTGGTGCTGCTCGGCGACCTGCTGCAGGTGCGCGCGATGGGTCGCACCAGCGCGGCGATCGGAGAATTGCTGCGCCTCGCCCCTAACCTCGCTTGGCGCGTCGGCGACGACGGCGCCGAAACGCAGGTAGCGCTGGATCAGGTTGCGGTCGGCGACCGGCTGCGCGTCAAGCCCGGGGACAAAGTTCCAGTGGACGGCGTCGTGACCGACGGCGCGAGCCGCATCGACGAATCGATGCTGACCGGCGAGCCCGTGCCGGTCGCCAAATCGGAAGGCGACACGGTGAGCGGCGGCACGGTCAACGCCACCGGCTCGTTCGTCATGCGCGCCGAGCGTGTCGGTTCGGACACGCTGCTCGCCCGTATCGTGCACATGGTGGGCGAAGCGCAACGCACGCGCGCGCCCATCCAGCGTCTCGCCGACCGCATCGCGGCCTACTTCGTCCAGATCGTCGTCGCAATCGCAGCCGTAACCGCGTTCGTCTGGTGGTTCTTCGGCCCGCAGCCGGCCGCAACCTTCGCATTGCTGAACGCGGTGGCCGTGCTCATCATCGCCTGTCCCTGCGCGGTCGGGCTCGCCACCCCGATCTCGATGACGGTCGCCATGGGCGAAGGCGCCAAGGCCGGGATCTTGTTTCGCAACGCCGACGCGATCGAGCGCATGCGCGACATCGACACGGTGGTGATCGACAAGACCGGCACGCTCACGCTCGGCCGCCCGGCGCTCACCGAGCTGGAGACGAACGGCATCGCGCGCGATGCGGCATTGATCCTGCTCGCATCGGCCGAGCAGCCCTCGGAGCATCCGATTGCGCACGCCATCGTTACGAGCGCGAAGGAAGCCGGGCTCGAGGTGCATCGCGCGGGCGATTTTCAGGCACTCAATGGACTGGGCGTCGAAGCGACCGTGGACGGCCATCGCGTCCTGGTCGGCAGCCGGGCGTTTCTCGACCAGCGCGGGGTCGAGACGGATGCATGGCAGACGAAGGCCGAAGCGCTGCGCTCGGATGCGAAGACAGTGGTGTTTCTCGCCGCGGACGGCGCCGCTGTCGCCATGGCGGCCATCGCCGACCCGGTCAAGGAGAGCACGCCGGCGGCGATCGGCGCGATGAAGCGCGACGGCGTGCGGCTGGTCATGCTGAGCGGCGATTCGCAGCGCACCGCCGACGCGGTGGCGCGCCAGCTCGGCATCGATAGCGCAATCGGCGAAGTGCTGCCGCAGGACAAGGCGAAGCATGTGAAGCGCCTGCAGGCCCAAGGACGCAAGGTCGCCATGGCGGGCGACGGCATCAACGATGCGCCGGCACTGGCGCAGGCCGATGTCGGCATCGCCATGGGAACCGGCACGGACGTGGCGATGGAGAGCGCCGCCGTCACGCTCGTCAAGGGCGACCTGCGCGGCATCGCCCGCGCGATGGCGCTTTCGCGCGCGACCATGGGCAACATCAAGCAGAACCTGTTCTTCGCCTTTGCCTACAACGCGCTCGGCATTCCGATTGCGGCCGGCGTGCTCTACCCGATCACCGGCATGCTGCTCTCGCCGATGCTCGCCGCGGCCGCCATGGCGCTGAGCTCGGTGTCGGTGGTGACGAACGCGTTGCGGTTGCGCGGGACGAAGCTCTAGCGGCTTCTCCTTCTCGTCGAGAGTGAGGACGGCCCTGGCGGACACACTTAACGCGTGTCCGCGCCGGACGAACGCCCGAAGCGCCAGAACCCGCGTAGGCCAGGGCGGGACGCGCAGTCGCGGGCGGGGTGCACTCCCCTCCTGACCGAGGAGGGGCGGGACGCGACAATGTCGCGGACGGGGTGGTATCCAAGGACGCACAACACCTCATCATCCCGGCGCTTCGTGCCGCAATCTTGACCACCCCGCGTCCTTCGACCGCGACCCTCCTCGACGAGGAGGGTAGTGCTCAATCCTGCCGCGCCGCGAACCGCTCCCGCATCCGCCGCGCCGCCGCCACCAGGTTCGCGAGCGCCGGCTCGACTTCGGGCCAGCCGCGCGTCTTCAGGCCGCAATCCGGATTCACCCACAGCCGCTGCGCCGGAATGACCGCCACGGCGCTGTCGAGCAGCGCGACCATCTCGTCCACGCTCGGCACGCGCGGCGAATGAATGTCGTACACGCCGGGCCCGATCTCGTTCGGGTAGCGGAAGTGCGCAAAGTCGGCCAGCAGATCCATGTGCGAGCGCGACGTCTCGATGGTGATGGCATCCGCATCCATCGCCGCGATGGCAGGCAGGATGTCGCGGAATTCCGAATAGCACATGTGGGTGTGGATCTGTGTCTCGTCACCGACCACGGCCGCCGCGAGACGAAACGAGTGCACTGCCCACGCAAGGTACGCGCCCCAGTCGGCGCGCTTCAGCGGTAAACCTTCGCGAATGGCCGGCTCGTCGATCTGGATGATGCCGATGCCGGCCCGTTCCAGCGCCGCCACCTCGTCGCGGATCGCGAGCGCGATCTGGACTGCCGTCGCCTCCCGCGCCTGATCGTCGCGTACGAACGACCACTGCAGCAGCGTGACCGGGCCGGTCAGCATGCCTTTCATCGGCCGCTCGGTGAGCGATTGCGCGTAGACCGATTCCTCGACCGTCATCGCAGCCGGCCGGCTCACGTCGCCGAAGACGATCGGCGGTTTGACGCAACGCGAGCCGTAGCTTTGCACCCAGCCGTCGCCGGTCGCGGTGAAGCCCGCAAGCTTGTCGGCGAAGTACTCCACCATGTCGCCGCGCTCGGCCTCGCCGTGAACGAGAACATCCAATCCGATCCGCTCCTGACAGCGCACGGCGTGCTCGATCTCGGAGCGCATGGCGGCCTGGTAGGCCTCGGTGTCGATCGCCTCGCGCTTGAGCGCGGCCCGAGCGCCCCGGATCTGCGCGGTCTGCGGAAACGAGCCGATGGTGGTGGTCGGGAAGAGCGGAAGGCGAAACCGCTCGCGCTGCAAGCGGATGCGTTGCTCGAAGGGCGACTTGCGCTCCGTCATCGCGGGCGTCACGGCCGCCATGCGGGCTCGAACGGCCGGGTCCGCAACGCGCGGGCTTGCGCGCCGCGATGAAGCCGCCGCATCGGCCGCTTCCAGCTCGGAGCGAACGCATGCCTCGCCCTGGTCGAGCGCACGAGCGAGAACCTTGAGCTCCGCCAGTTTCTCGTCCGCGAACGCGAGCCATGCGCCGATCTCCGGATCGATGCCCGCGTCTTGTGCCGCGGACACCGGCACGTGCAAGAGCGAGCAGGAAGGCGCGATCCAGAGCCGGTCGCCGATCGCTTCGTGCACCGGGCGCAGCCGCGCGAGCGCGGCGCGCAAATCCGTGCGCCAGATATTGCGTCCGTCGATCGCGCCAGCCGAGAGCACCCAGGTCGGCGGCAGCAGCTTGTGCCATGCAGCCAACTGCGCCGGATCGCGCACCAGGTCCAGATGGATGCCTTGCACCGGCAAGCGCGCGATGGCTTCGGCATGGTGCCCGACGCCGCCGAAATAGGTCGCCAGCAAAATGCGCGGCCCGCGACCCGAGAGCGCCGAATAGGCTCGTGCATAGGCCGCGAGCCACTCGGGCGCCAGCTCGGTCGCCAGCACCGGCTCGTCGAGCTGAACCCAGCCGACGCCGAGCGTTCCCAGGCGTTCGAGAACCCGGGCGTACGCGCGCGTGAGCGGCTCAAGCAGCTGCAGGCGATCGAACTCGGGATCGAGGCACTTCGCCAGCCGCAAGAAGGTGATGGGGCCGACCAGCGCGGCCTTCGCGGTGCGCGCACGCGAGCGGCATTCGCGAACCGGATCGAAGTACCACTCGACTCCGCCCTCGAAGCGGGTGTCGGCGCCGAGCTCAGGCACCAGGTAGTGATAGTTGGTATCGAACCACTTGGTCATTTCCAGCGGCGGATGCCGGTCGTTGCCGCGCGCCAAGGTGAAATAGTCGGCCAGGCTCAGTGCGCCGGCGTCTGCTCCGAAGCGGGCGGGTATGCAACCCAGGAGCGCGATCAGGTCGAGCATGGGGTCGTAATAGGAGAAATCGCCCGCGGTCAGGATGTCGATGCCTGCGGCCTCCTGGCGCGACCAGTGCGTGGCCCGCAGCCGGCGGCCGGTGTCGAGCAGCTCGGTCGCTGCGACTGCGCCGGACCAGAAGCGCTCCAGAGCGAACTTGAGCTCGCGCCGCGCGCCGATGCGCGGATAACCGAGCAGATGCGTGAGTGCCATGAGTGTCGCCTTCTCGAATATCGCCTATAGGTCTTCGTCGCAAGCCAGTATCGAAGCGCGGCACGGTACAATCAAGCGATCGTTTTTCAGTCCGACTTGAATTGGATTCATAAGGACCCTACGCGTGCTTGAGCTGAGACACCTGAGATCGCTCGCCGCCATCGCCGATACGGCGAAGCTTTCCGACGCCGCCGAGCGGGTGCACCTGACGCAAAGCGCGCTCTCCCACCAGGTGCGCGCCCTGGAACGTCACTACGGCATCATCTTGTTCGAGAGGACCGCAACCGGATTGCGCTTCACGCCGGCCGGGCAGCGTCTGCTGTCGCTTGCGCGCGAGCTCCTGCCTGCGGTGCGCGATGCCGAGCGCGATATCCAGCGCCTCAAGCACCACGCGGGCGGCGAGCTGCGCATCGCGCTGGAGTGCCATACCTGCTTCGATTGGCTGCTGCCGGTGATGAACGAGTTCCGCCGCCGCTGGCCCGAAGTGGAAGTCGACCTGGTCGCGGGTTTTCACAGCGACCCCTTGAAGCTGCTGCAGGCCGGCCAGGCGGAAGTCGTCATCGGCTCTGCTGTCCCGCGCGGACGCGCGTGGCGCGTGCTGCCGCTGTTCCGCTTCCAGATCCTGCTGGTGCTGCCGATCGAGCATCACCTGCGCGGCAGGCGCCATGTCGAGCCGCAGGACCTCGCGGGCGAAACGCTCATCACCTATCCCGTGGCCGAAGAGCGCATCGACTTCATTCGCGAGGTGCTCGAGCCGGCCGGCATCCGCCTGAAGCGACGCACCGCCGAGCTCACGGTCGCCATCGTGCAACTCGTGGCGAGCCGGCGCGGCATCGCGGCGCTGCCGAACTGGGGGCTGAAGAACTACGTCGAGCTGGGCTACGTGCTCTCCAAGCGGATCGGGCCCAAGGGCTTGTGGAGCGAGCTGCACGCCATCGCTTCGAAGGCAGTGGCCGAGAAGCCGTACTACCAGGAGCTGGCCGCGATCATCCGCAGCCAATGCGCCGCCGATCTGGACGGCATCACGCTGCTATAGGGGCTGGATGCGAGGTCAATCGCGCAGCGAGCAGGCGAGCCGGATGCCGGCGAAGACGTCGGTGCGATCGGGCATGTAGAAATTGCGCCAGCGATTGTGCACCAGGCGCGAGCGCGTGGCGAAGGAACCGCCGCGGAGCACCCGATGATCGCCGAACCACGGCTGCGAATACTCGCGATAAGGCCCGGGCTCGAAGCCCGGGTAAGGCAAGAAGGGCGAGGCGGTCCATTCCCACACGTTGCCCAGCAACTGCCGCAGTCCCGAGCGGCTGTCGCCCTGCGCGAGCGAATCGACGGCGACGGCGCGACCGTACCGATAGTCCATGTTGACGGCATCGCCCCGAGGCGGCGCGGCGCCCCACGGATAACGATCGTCTGCCGCGTCCAATGCGGCGCGCGCGGCGAATTCCCATTCCGCTTCGCTCGGCAGGCGCGCCCCGGCGAATCCCGCATAGGCCTCGGCCTCGTAGGCGTTCACGTGGATCATCGGCGCATCGTCTTGCAACGGCTGCAGCCGATCGAACCGGCGCACGCGCCAACCCGATCCGTCGCGCTGCCAATGGCGCGGCTGGAGCGCGCCCGCGCTCTCGCGCCATGCCCATCCCGCCTGCGACCACCAGCGCCGCTCGCCATAGCCGCCCGCTTCCACGAACGCTCGATACTGCGCCTGCGTCACCGTCGTCGTCGCGAGCGCGAACGGTTCGACCACCACTTCGTGCGCGCAGCACTCGTTGTCGAACACGAAATCGGGGCGACGGCCCGAGCCCATCTCGAACCGGCCTGCCTCGAACACGACTTCGCGCGCCGCCAGCGGCGTGCCGCAGGGCGTCGCGGCCCAACTTCCAGCAGTGTGCGGGCAGCCTGGATTCGGTCCGATGCTCGCACGCGCAGGCATCGGCGCGGGCATGCCGAGGGTTTGCAGGCTCATCAGGAACGCTTCGGCGTGCATGTCTTCGTGCAACAGGGCGAGCAGCGGGAAATAGGGATCGGCCTGCGCATCGCGCGCCAGACGCTCGAGCGTCGTGTCGAGCACTGTTGCGAGATAGCCGTGCACGACCGGCCAGGTGAGCTGCGGCAGCGCCCAGCGCTCGGCATGCGCGATGAGCGCCGAGTTGAGCATGCGATCGGCATCGGGCAACAACGAATCGCGTCGCGGCGCCCCGTCCTGCCAGCGCAGACACCAGTGCTCCTGAAACCAGCCGAGATGCGCCAATTCCCACAACGGCGGATTCACCGTGCGCAGGTACGGAAAGCGCAGCGCCGCCTCGTCCAGGTGCGCGTAGATCGCGAGCGTATAATCGCGCGCGTCCCGCAACGCGGCTGCAAGCTGATCCGGATCGTGTAATTCCCGCACGTGTCGACTTCCGTCCTGATCGTTTCGCCCTACGCAGCCAGCGCGAACAACGGCAACTGGCGTACCGCGGCCCGCTGGGCACGGCTGCTGCATCCGAGCTACCGGGTGATTGTACGCACGCCAGCCGATTCCCTGCACGACGCCGACGCCCTGGTAGCACTGCACGCGCGCCGCAGTCATGCGGTCATCCGTGCATGGCGCCAGGGCCCCGAGGCCGGGCCGTGCGTGCTGGTGCTGACCGGCACCGATCTCTATCGCGACATCCCCGAAAAGAATACGGCCGCACTGGAGTCCCTGCGGCTCGCCGACCGGCTGATCGTGCTGCAGCCCCTCGCCATCCGGGCCTTGCCGGCCGCGCACCGGCACAAGGCGGCGGTGGTGTACCAGTCGGCAGAACCATTGCCGCCTTTTCCCAAGTCGTCCCGGAGGCTGCGTGCGCTGTTCGTCGGTCACATCCGGTCCGAAAAGGATCCGCTCACCTTCGTGCGCGCGGCGGCTCGGCTGGACGGAGTCTCGGAAATCGACTTCGCTTTGGCGGGTGGCGTGCGCGATCCGAAACTGGCACGCACTTTGGACCGGCTGCGTACGCGCGCACCGACGTTGACGATGCTGGGCGCGCTCTCCCATGCCGGAGCGCGGCAACGGATTCGGCGCTCGCATCTGCTGGTTGTGCCCTCGTCCATGGAAGGCGGCGCGAACGTCATCGTCGAGGCGGTGATGTCCGGCACACCGGTGCTTGCCAGCGATTGCGACGGCAACGTCGGCATGCTGGGCGAGGACTATCCGGGCTACTTTGGCGTCGGCGACGCGCAGGCGCTCGCCACGCTCGTGCTGCGCTGTCGCGACGAGCCCGCCTACCTGCGAGAGCTCAACCGCATGTGCGCAGCCCGGGTGCGCTGTTTCAGACCCGAAGCGGAGCGAAGCGCGCTGCGCCGCATCCTCGAAAGCTCGTTCGAGCGTTAGCGATGTTCTGAACAACGTCGTTCCCGTGAAAACGGGAATCCAGGGATGTGGTTGATTCGTCGGACTCCCGCGTTCGCGGAGAGTCGCTTCCGCCACCAGGACGAATCCTCGGCCAATCGGCTCGCGATCGGCTCGCACGCAATGCGGGCCGGCAACCGGATTGCGCCGGGCAAGGCGACCCGATCCGGAATATTTTCCTTCCGCGAACGCTCGCTCGGCGGGATCTTCGGCGACCTCCCAGGCACGGCCGGTGCTGCCGTCCTGCGTCTTTCCCGCAACCGCGCATGAGCCAGCCCGCCCAACTCCAGCTGCTCGCCGTCTATTTCGGCGCCATCGTCGGACTGGTCGCCTTGATGATCGGCCTGTCGTACGTGCTCGGACAGCGGCATTGCGCGCCCGCGACCGTGCAGCCGTACGAATCCGGAATGCTTCCCGTAGACGATGCCCATCTGCGCTTTCCGGCCCAGTTCTATCTCGTCGCGATGTTCTTCGTCGTCTTCGATCTCGAAGTCGTGTTCATCTACGCGTGGGCGATCGCGGCGCGCGAGGTGGGCTGGGCGGGATATCTGGAGATGCTCGTGTTCGTCGTGATCCTGCTCGCCGCGCTCGTGTATCTATGGCGCGTCGGAGCGCTCGACTGGGCGCCGCAGCGCCGCTCACGGCGCAAGAGCAGCAGCGCAGAGCGCATGAGCGGCTGATCGATGCGCTGGTCGATCGTCAAGGCGGCCCCCGCGACGGGGCAAGCAGCCGAATCGGCGCCGGCGCGCCCCGGGGAGCCGACGTTCGCGGACGCGGTGCGGCGCAACGTCGTGCTCGGAAAGCTGCAGGACCTGGTCGCCTGGGGACAGAAGAATTCGGTGTGGCCCTTCAACTTCGGCCTCTCCTGCTGCTACGTCGAGATGGCCACCGCGTTCACCAGCAAGTACGACATCGCGCGTTTCGGCTCCGAGGTACTGCGCGCCACGCCGCGCGAAGCCGATCTCATCGTCATCTCGGGTACCGTGTTCGTGAAGATGGCGCCGGTGGTGAAGTGGCTCTACGACCAGATGCTGGAACCGCGCTGGGTCATTTCCATGGGCTCGTGCGCCAATTCGGGCGGCATGTACGATGTCTATAGCGTGGTGCAGGGCGTGGACAGCTTTCTCCCGGTGGACGTTTACGTGCCGGGTTGTCCGCCGCGCCCCGACGCGCTGCTCGAAGGGCTGATCCTTTTGCAGCAATCGATCGGCACCGACCGGCGGCCGTTGAGCTGGATGGTGGGCCCGCAAGGTGTGGAGCGTGCGCCGCGGCCGAGCTTGCGCGATATGAAGCGCGAAGCGCGCCGGCGCGAGACCGAGCTGCGCCCGCCCGACACGGTGTGACCATGACCACACTGCTCGAGCGCGCGGCATCCTCCGGACCGGCGCCGACCATCGTCGGCGAGCTCGCCGCGCGTTTCGGCGGCGGCGTGCACGCGCTGCAACCGACCGCCGACGGCATCCCGACGCTGTGGAGCGACGTCGAGCATTTCCGCGCGCTGCTGCGTTACGCCAAGCACGACGCGAAACCGCGCTTCCGCATGCTGCTCGATCTGACCGCGATCGACGAACGCCTGCGCACCCACCGCGACGGCCAGCCGGCAGCCGACTTCACGGTCGTCTACCATCTCATGTCCTTCGAGGCCAACGCCGACCTGCGCATCAAGGTGCCTCTGCAGGGCGAGACGCCGAGCATTCCCACGATCACCGACCTGTGGCTCAACGCCAACTGGTACGAACGCGAAGTGTGGGACCTGTTCGGCATCGAGTTCGCCGGCCATCCCAACCTCCGCCGCATCCTGTTGCCTCCCACCTGGGTCGGTCATCCGCTGCGCAAGGACCACCCGGCGCGACGCACCGAGATGGG
>WHTS01000021.1:0-57210 GCA_009377585.1 Betaproteobacteria bacterium | reverse complement strand
CGCGTGTTCGAGATCATGGAGGCGATCTGCGGCTTTCGCATGCACCCGGCATGGTTTCGCATCGGCGGCGTGGCGGCGGATTTGCCGCAGGGCTGGGACAAGCTGGTGCGCGAGTTCCTCGACTACCTGCCCAGGCGGCTGGCCGAATACGACAAGCTGGTGATGAAAAACCGCGTGTTCAAGGCGCGCACCAAGGGCATCGGCGCGTACACGGTCGATGATGCGATGGAGTGGGGCGTGACCGGGCCGGGGCTTCGCGCCTGCGGATTCGATTGGGATTACCGCAAGCAGCGGCCCTACGGCGGCTTCGAGAACTTCGAGTTCGACGTGCCGGCCGGAGCCGCGGGCGACTGCTACGACCGGGTCGCCATGCGGGTCGAGGAGATGCGCCAGAGCCTTCGCATCGTGCGCCAATGTCTGGACCATATGCCCGCGGGCGACTACAAGGCGCGCCACCCGCTCACCACGCCGCCGATCAAGGATCGCACCATGCAGGACATCGAGACCCTGATCGCGCATTTTCTGAACGTGAGCTGGGGCCCGGCGATTCCCCCCGGCGAAGCCTGCATATCGGTCGAGGCGACCAAGGGCATCAACGGCTACTACCTCGTGAGCGACGGAGACACGATGTCGTATCGCACGCGCATTCGCACGCCCTCCTTTCCCCACCTGCAGATGATTCCCGCGATCAGCCGCGGCTCGCTCGTCGCCGACCTGATCGCGATCATCGGCAGCATCGACTTCGTGATGGCCGATGTCGACCGCTGAGCTCGACGCCGGCCTGACCGCGGACGATGTGAGCGCCGTCCAGGCGTTCGCGCGCCGCTACCAGCACAAGCGCGCCGCGTGCATCGAAGCATTGATGGCGGTGCAACGCCGGCATCGCTGGATTTCCGACCAGAAACTGCGCGAGGTCGCCGCGCTGCTCGACATGACGCCGGACGAGCTGGACGGGGTTGCGACCTTCTACAACCTGCTCTTCCGCCGGCCCGTCGGGCGGCACGTCATCATGGTGTGCGACAGCGTGTCGTGCTGGCTGATGGGTCACGATGCGCTGCTCGCAGCGCTCCAGCAGCGTCTCGGAGTCCAGCGCGGTCAAACCACCGCGGACGATCGCTTCACGCTGCTGCCGATCGTCTGCCTCGGTCATTGCGACCATGCGCCGGCGATGCTGATCGACGACGACTTGCACGGCGACGTCGAGCCGGAAAAGCTCGACGCCGTGCTCGCTGCGTATCGGTGACGACGATGGAACGCCCGCTCACCGAGCACATCCATCCGGGCCGCCCGCCGCTCGACATCGAAGGCTACGAGCGGGTCGGCGGGTATCAGTCCGTTCACAAGGCACTGAAGCAGCTCTCGCCCGAGGCCGTGCTGAAGGAAGTGACCGACTCGAACCTGCGCGGGCGTGGCGGGGCCGGCTTCCCCACCGGCCAGAAGTGGAGCTTCGTGCCGCGCGGCGACAAGGCGCCGAAGCATAAATACCTGGTCGTCAACGCCGACGAGATGGAGCCTGGCACCTTCAAGGACCGCCTGCTGCTCGAGGGCAATCCGCACCAGATGATCGAGGCCGTGGTCGTGAGCGCGTATGCGATCGAGGCATCGAGCGCCTACATCTTCGTCCGCGGCGAGTATCACCTCGCCATGCAGCGGCTCGAGCAAGCCGCCGCCGAGGCGGCTCAACGCGGCTACCTGGGCAACAACATACTCGGCGCGCCGTTCAGCCTGGAAGTGCATGTACACGGCAGCGCCGGGCGTTACATGTGCGGCGAGGAAACCGCGCTCATCACCTCGCTCGAAGGACAGCGGGCGATTCCGCGCGCGAAGCCGCCGTTTCCGCAGGCGAGCGGGCTGTGGGGCCGGCCGACCGTGGTGAACAACGTCGAGACGCTCTGCAACGTGCCGCACATCGTCAATCGCGGCGCCGCCTGGTTCCGGGGCTTGAGCCGCGGGCCGGACGGCGGCACCAAGATCTACGGCGCGAGCGGGCGCGTGCAGCATCCGGGCGCATGGGAGCTGCCGATGGGCACGCCGCTGCGCGAAATCATCGAGGACCATGCGGGCGGCATGCGCGACGGCTACGGCCTGCGCGCGCTCTTGCCGGGCGGCGCATCGACGGCGTTCCTGACTCCCGAGCACCTCGACGTTGCGATGGACTTCGCCTCGGTCGAGAAGGCCGGCAGCCGGCTCGGCACCGGCACCGCGATCGTGCTGGACGATCGCACCTGCCCCATCGGCATGCTCCGAAACCTCGAACACTTCTTCGCGCAGGAATCCTGCGGCTGGTGTACGCCGTGCCGCGACGGACTGCCGTGGACCGAGCGCATCCTCGCTGCCATCGAGCGCGGCGAAGGCAAGGACGAGGATCTCGGCATGCTCGAAATGCACACGCGCTTTCTCGGTCCCGGAAAGACCTTCTGCGCGCACGCGCCCGGCGCCATGGCGCCGCTGGAAAGCGGCCTGGTGTGCTTCCGCGACGAGTTCGAGCGCCACATCCGCGGCCGCGGCTGCCCGTGGAGGAGCTGATGGCGACGATCCATGTCGACGGCCGCGACTATCCGGCCGACCCGGCCCACAACCTGCTGCAGGCGTGCCTGTCGGCCGGCCTCGACCTTCCTTACTTCTGCTGGCACCCGGCGCTCGGATCGGTGGGTGCATGCCGGCAGTGTGCCGTGAAGCAATACAGCGGCGCCGACGATCGCAGCGGCCGCATCGTGATGGCGTGCATGACAGCGGCCGCCGACGGCGCGCGCATCTCGATCGCCGATGCGGAAACGGCGGAATTCCGCAAGTCGGTGATCGAGTGGCTGATGACCAATCACCCTCACGACTGCCCGGTGTGCGAGGAAGGCGGCGAGTGCCATCTGCAGGACATGACGCTCATGAGCGGTCACACCTACCGCCGCTATCGCTTCGGCAAGCGCACGCATCGCAATCAGGATCTCGGTCCGTTCGTGAAGCACGAAATGAACCGCTGCATCGCCTGCTACCGCTGCGTGCGCTTCTACCGGGATTACGCGGGCGGGCGCGATCTCGACGTCCACGCCGCGCGCAACGACGTGTATTTCGGACGGCACGAGGACGGAACCCTGGAGAACGAGTTCAGCGGCAACCTGGTGGAAGTCTGCCCCACGGGCGTTTTCACCGACAAGACGCTTTCCAACGTGTACGTGCGCAAGTGGGACATGGAGGGCGCGCCGTCCGTATGCGTGCACTGCGGCCTGGGCTGCAACACGATTGCCAACGCGCGCGACGGCGAGCTGCGACGCATTCTCAACCGCTACAACGGCGAGGTGAACGGCTACTTCCTCTGCGACCGCGGCCGTTTCGGCTACGGCTTCGTCAATGCCGAGTCGCGCATCCGCAGGCCGCTCCTCGCGCAAGGCGAGGTGGCCGAAGCGGTGACGGGCGAGGCGGCGCTCGAGGGGCTCGCAGACCTGCTGCGAACCGGGCATGCGATCGGCATCGGCTCGCCGCGCGCATCGCTCGAATCGAACTTCGCGCTGCGCGAGCTGGTCGGCCCGGAGCGCTTCCATGCCGGCATGTCGGACATCGAGTGCCGGCTGCTCTCGGTGATTCTTGACATCCTGCGTGCCGCACCCGCGCCGGTCGCGTCGCTGCGGGAAGCCGAGGCATGCGATGCGGTGTTCGTGCTGGGCGAGGACGTCTGCGACACGGCACCCCGGCTCGCGCTCGCCCTGCGCCAGGCCGTGCGGCAGAAGTCGATCGCGGTCGCAGCCGCGCAACGGGTGCCGTCGTGGCAGGATGCGGCGGTGCGCGACGCGGGTCGCGACAACCCGGGCCCGCTCGTTCTCGCAACGCCGCTGCCGACGCGCCTGGACGACATCGCGACGCAACGCGTTCGCGCCGCACCCGACGACATCGCACGGCTCGGCTTCGCGGTCGCGCACGCGATCGATGCGACCGCGCCGGAGGTTCCTAACCTGTCGGGTGAAATGCGCGACGCAGCGGCCCGGATTGCGCAGCAGCTTGCAGGTGCCGCGCGGCCGCTGGTCGTCTCGGGCGTCGCTTCGGGCAGCGAAGCGGTGCTGCGCGCTCTGGCGAGCGTGGCACGGGCACTGCGTGCGACCGGACGCGAAGCGCGCATCTCGCTCACCGTGCCGGAGTGCAACAGCCTGGGGCTGGCGCTGATGGGCGGCGCACCGCTCGGCGCCGCGCTGGATGCGCTGCGCTTCGGCCGCACGCGCACCGTGGTCGTGCTCGAGAACGATCTCTTCCGGCGCGCGGACCATCCGAGCGTGGCAGCGGCGCTCGGCGTCGCGGAGCATGTCATCGCCCTGGATCACACGCTGAACGAGACCGTGCGCCATGCGCAAATCTTTCTGCCTGCCGCAACCTTTGCAGAAGCGGACGGTACGCTCGTCAACAACGAAGGGCGTGCGCAGCGCTTTTTCCAGGTGCTCTTCCCGGCAGACGAGGTTACCGAAAGCTGGCGCTGGCTCGACCGCGTCGCCGCTGCGGTGAACCGCAGCGAGCCGCGCTGGCGGACGCTCGACGACGTCATCGCCGCGCTCGGTCAGGCGTTGCCTGAGCTTGCGCCGATTGCGGACGCCGCCCCGGGCGCAACATTCAGGATCGCGAACCTTCCGCTGCGCAGCGCCCCGCATCGCTATAGCGGCCGCACGGCGATGCACGCGCATCGCAGCGTGCGCGAGCCCATCCCGCAGCGCAATCCGGATGCGCCGTTCAGCAACTCGATGGAAGGCTATTACGGCGAGATGCCGGGTGCGCTCTATCCGTTCTTCTGGGCGCCCGGGTGGAATTCCGTGCAGGCGCTCAACAAGTTCCAGCAGGAAGTGGGCGGGCCGTTGACGGGCGGGGACCCGGGGGTTCGATTGATCGAGCCGCGCCCCGGTTCTTCCCTCACCCCCTGCCCCTCTCCCGGAGGGAGAGGGGCGACAGGCGGCGATCCGGGCGTGCGGTTGCCGTCGGCCGCGCACGAGACGCTCCCCTCTCCCTCCGGGAGAGGGGCTGGGGGTGACGGAGAAGCAGCGGCGATACCGCCCGCATTCGCTCGGCGTGAAAGCGAGCGGCTAGTGATCGCACGCTACCCGATCTTCGGCGCCGAAGAGCTTTCCGCGCGCGCCCCAGTCATGGCTTCACGGATCGGCGCGGCTCGCGTTTCGCTTCATCCCGACGATGCGGCCCGCCTCGGCGTCTCCGAACATGGCTTCGTCGAGCTCGAGCACGCAGGCCAGCGCCATCGGGTCGAGGTGGAGCTCGCACCTGCGCTTGCGCCCGGCCTGGCCGCCGTCACGGTGGGGATCCACGGACTTGCCTGGATGCCGCTCCCCACGTGGATGACGATCCGCCGGGCGCCCAGCGAGGAAAAGCAGCGATGAATGCGCCGGCCATGAGGCAGTGCGTGTGCGGCATCCTGGCGGCGCTGCTGCTGATCACCGTCGTGCTGACCGCAGACGAGGAAGCGCGGCGATGAGCGCGCTCGGCATGGGACTGCTAAACGTGTTCGGCATCCTGGGGGCGCTGCTGATGCTCGCCGCGGTGCTGACCTGGGTCGAGCGGCGGCTGCTCGGCTTCTGGCAGGACCGCTACGGACCGAACCGGGTCGGCTATTTCGGCACGCTGCAGATCGTGGCCGACATGATCAAGATCCTGTTCAAGCAGGACTGGGTGCCGCCGTTTGCGCAGCGGCGCATCTTCGTGCTCGCGCCGGCCATCGTCATGGTCGCGGTGTTCTTCGCATTCGGCGTGATTCCTGTAACACCCTCGATCGGCATCGCGGGCGACCTCAACATCGGCCTGCTTTTTTTCCTCGCCATGAGCTCGCTCTCGGTCTACAGCGTCATCCTGGCGGGCTGGGCCTCCAACAGCAAGTATTCGCTGCTGGGCGGGATGCGCGCGGCCGCGCAGATGCTGAGCTACGAGGTGTTCATGGGGCTGTCGCTGATCGGCGTGGTTGCGCTCGCCGGTTCGTTCAGCCTGGCCGAGATCGTCGAGGCGCAGCGCGGGCTCTGGTACATCGTGCCGCAGTTTCTGGGCTTCGTCGTCTTCTTCATCGCGGGCATCGCCGAAACCCACCGTCTTCCCTTCGACCTGCCCGAGGGCGAGAACGAGCTTGGCGCCGGCTTCCACACCGAATACTCGGGCATGAAGTTCGGCATGTTCTTCGTCGGCGAGTATGCCGGCATCGTGCTGGTCTCGGCGATGATCACCACGCTCTTCCTCGGCGGCTGGTACGGGCCGTGGCTTCCGCCACTCGCGTGGTTTCTTCTCAAGACGCTCGCTTTCGTCGCCTTCTTCGTGCTGCTGCGCGCGGCGCTGCCGCGGCTGCGCTACGACCAGCTGATGGCGTACGGCTGGAAGGTCATGCTGCCGCTCACGCTGGTGAACCTGCTGGCCACCGGGGCGATCGTGGTCGCGCGGGCAACGTAAGGAGAGGCGGAATGTTGGGTTCGATATTTCCCTCACCCCCTGCCCCTCCCTTGCAGGGCGCGCATCGGCATGCAGGCCGATGCCGTTCGGCCGGCGCGGACCATGGTCCGCGAATTCCCGACCTCACCCCGGAGGGAGAGGGGAGTGTTCGCCGCCCTGCGCTTCCGGAGGGATCTTCCGCACTCTCGGAAAGAGTCGGGATCGGGAGACAGTCATGCTGAGCATCCTCAGAACGCTGTGGCTCACGTTCCTGCATCTCTTCCGGCGCCGCGAGACCATCCGCTATCCGGAAGAGAAGCCGTATCTGCCGCCACGCTTTCGTGGCCGCATCGTGCTCTCGCGCGATCCCGACGGGGAAGAACGCTGCGTGTCGTGTTACCTGTGCGCGGTGGCTTGCCCGGTCGACTGCATCTCGCTGCAGAAGACCGAGGAGAACGGACGCTGGTATCCCGAGTACTTTCGCATCAACTTCTCGCGCTGCATCTTCTGCGGCTACTGCGAGGAAGCCTGTCCCACCTATGCCATCCAGCTCACGCCCGACTTCGAGATGAGCGAATACGAGCGACCGAACCTGATCTACGAAAAGGAAGATCTGCTCATCAGCGGCACCGGCAAGTATCCCGGCTACAGCTTCTACCGTGTCTCGGGGCCCGCCATCCCGGGCAAGGACAAGGGCGAGGCGCAGGCCGAGGAGCCTCCGGTCGACACCCGGAGCCTGCTGCCCTGACATGAACGCGATCTTCGATCTCTCGGCTCCGATCAGCCACGAAGCGCTTGCGCCAGACCAAGGTCTGCTGCCCTGACATGGACACGATCTTCTATCTCTCGGCCGCGATCGCCGTCGTGGCGACCTTCATGGTCGTCACCCGCACCCACGCCGTGCACGCCCTGCTCTATCTCGTGGTGTCGCTGCTGGCGATCGCGCTCGTGTTCTACACACTCGGCGCGCCGTTCGCGGCCGCGCTCGAGGTCATCGTCTATGCCGGCGCCATCGTCGTGCTGTTCGTGTTCGTCGTGATGATGCTGGGCCTGGGCAATGACGCAACGCGGGCGGGCACGTCGTGGGCGCATCCGGCAGGCTGGCTCGGTCCGGCATTGCTTGCGATGGTGCTGGCGGCCGAGCTCGGCTACGCGCTGTTCGCGACCGGCGATGGGAACGCTGCTCCGGAGCGAGTGATCGAGGCCAAGGAGGTGGGAATCCGGCTCTTCGGCCCATACCTGCTGGCAGTGGAGCTCGCCTCGCTGCTGCTGCTCGCGGCGCTCGTGGCCGCCTACCACGTCGGGCGCCGACCGAGGGAGCGCTGACGATGGCCGCGATACCGCTCGATCACGTCTTACTACTCGCGGTCGTATTGTTCGTGCTCGGGCTGGCCGGCGTGCTGATGCGGCGCAATCTCATCTTCATGTTGATGAGCATCGAAGTGATGCTGAACGCGGCCGGCCTCGCGTTCATCGCCGCGGGCGCGCGTTGGGGGCAGGCCGACGGCCAGATCATGTTCATGCTGGTGCTCGCGCTCGCCGCTGCGGAAGTCTCGGTGGGCTTGGCGCTCGTGCTGCAGATCCATCGGCGGCTGCCGAACCTGGACGCCGACGCCGCCAACGCGCTCGAGGGCTGACGCATGTTGCAGCTGCTCTGGCTCGTGCCCGCACTTCCGCTCGCCGGATTCCTGCTGCTGTTCGCGACGGGCGGGCGCTTGCCCAAGGGGGCGGTCACCGCGATCGCGCTGGCGACGACCGGCCTCTCCGCCCTGATTGCAATGATCGTTGCGGGCGAATTTCTCGCCGCACCGCCCGAGGGTGAGGCGTATCGGCAAGTGTTGTGGACCTGGATCGGTGTGGGCGACTTCACTGCGCAGATCGCGCTTCGGCTCGATGCGCTGTCGGTGCTGATGATGTTCGTCGTCACCTTCGTGGGCTTCCTCATCCATCTCTACTCGACCGGGTTCATGGCGCAAGACGACGGCTACAGCCGCTTCTTCGCCTACATGAACCTGTTCGTCGCCGCGATGCTCCTGCTCGTGCTCGCCGACAACATGCTGCTGCTCTATCTCGGCTGGGAGGGGGTCGGCCTGTGCAGCTATCTGCTGATCGGGTTCTGGTACCGCGATCCGGCCAACGGCTACGCCGCGCGCAAGGCATTCGTGGTCACCCGCGTCGGCGACACCGCGATGGCGATCGGCCTCATCCTGCTCTTCGTCGAGCTGGGTACCCTGGACATCCAGCCGCTCATGGATCGAGCCCAGGCGACGTGGCCGGTCGGATCGCCGCTGGCGACGCTCGCCGCGGCGCTGCTGCTCGGTGGCGCCGTCGGCAAGTCCGCGCAACTGCCCCTGCAAACCTGGCTTCCCGACGCGATGGCCGGTCCGACGCCGGTGTCGGCGCTCATCCATGCCGCAACCATGGTGACCGCAGGGGTCTATCTGATCGCACGTACTCATGTGCTATTTCAGCTCGCGCCCGCCGTGCAGCTCGCGGTCGCCGTCATCGGCGCAACAACCCTGCTGCTCGCCGCCTTCAGCGCACTCAACCAGCACGACTTGAAGCGCATTCTCGCCTACTCGACCATGAGCCAGATCGGTTACATGTTCCTGGCCCTCGGCGTGGGCGCCTGGAGCGCTGCCATGCTCCACTTCATGACGCACGCGTTCTTCAAGGCGCTGCTGTTCCTCGCCGCCGGCGCGGTCATGATGCGCGTGGCCGACGAGCACGACATCTTCCGCATGGGCGGGCTGCGGCGCGACATGCCGCTGGTCTACTGGACCTTCCTTGCCGGCGCGGCGGCCCTGGCCGCACTTCCGCTCGTCACCTCCGGCTTCTACAGCAAGGACATGATCCTGTGGGCGGCGTGGAATTTCCAACCGGGCGGCCGGATCCTGTGGACGGCCGGATTCGTCGGGGCGATCCTCACCGCGTTCTATATCTTCCGCGCGTTCTTCGTCGTCTTTCACGGTGAGCAGCACACGCTGCCGGTCGGCACCACCCATTGGCGCATCGGCGTACCGCTCGTCGTGCTTGCCGTTCTCGCGCTCGTCGCCGGCTTCGTCGAAACGCCCGCGGCGCTCGGGCACGTGCAGGCATTCGCCCGCTTCCTCGCGCCGGTGCTGCCAATGGCTGAAGGCGCGTCGGCCGATCGCGCGACGCAGACGCTCTCGATGGCGATCACCGCCGCTGCGGCGCTCGCTGCCGTCTACTGCGCCTATCGGGTCTACTGCAAGGGCTCGCCTGCCCCGGCGCGCTTCCTGCAAAGCGGCGCGGCGCAGACGCTGCATCGCTTCTGGCTGGCCGGCTGGGGCTTCGACTGGCTGTACGAGCATCTCATCGTGCGGCCCTTCGTCTGGATCGCGCGCGCCAACCGCAGCGATTTCTTCGACGCGATCTACGAGGCCATCGCCGACGGCGCGCAACGCGCTCACGTCGGCATGAGCCGAACGCAGAACGGGCGCGTGCGCCGCTATGCGGGCTGGCTCGCGGCCGGTTCGGTCGCAACGCTGGCGATCGCGGTGTTCGCATGATGCTCGCCTGGCTGATCGCCCTGCCCGTGCTGGGCGGCCTGGCGGCCTGGGGCGCGCAGCGCTGGCACGCCGATGCCCCACGCTACATCGCCATCGCCGCGCTCGCAGCCGATCTCGCCCTGGCGTTCATGCTCGGGCTGCACGGAGCCGGCGAGCCGTGGCTCGCGAGCCTGCGCTTGCCCTGGATTCCGCAACTGGGCATCGCGTTCCGGCTCGATCTGGATGGCCTGAGCCTGGTGATGATCCTGCTCACGCTCGGTCTCGGCATCGTCGCGGTCGTGACCTCGTGGCGCGAGATTACCGAGCGCGTGGGCCTGTTCCATCTGAACCTGCTGCTGACGCTGGCGGGCGTGGTGGGCGTTTTTCTCGCGCTCGATCTGTTCCTTTTCTTCTTCTTCTGGGAGCTCATGCTGGTACCGATGTCGCTCGTGATTGCGCTCTGGGGCCACGAGCGGCGCATCTACGCGGCAATCAAGTTCTTCATCTTCACGCAAGGCAGCGGGCTGCTGATGCTGGTCGCCATCCTCGCGCTCGTGCTTGCGCACCGGCGTGCCACCGGCGTGCTGACGTTCGACTACTTCCAACTGCTCGGCCACACGCTCGATCCATCGGCCGC
Source organism: Betaproteobacteria bacterium (assembly GCA_009377585.1). Lineage (NCBI taxonomy): Bacteria > Pseudomonadati > Pseudomonadota > Betaproteobacteria > Betaproteobacteria bacterium. Next base: position 46,668 of record WHTS01000021.1, on the reverse strand, counting down.
GTTCTGGATCATGGCTGGCTTCTTCATCGCCTTTGCCGTCAAGCTGCCGGCAGTCCCGTTTCACAGCTGGCTGCCGGACGCGCACACCGAAGCGCCTACCGCCGGCAGCCTCATCCTCGCCGGCGTGCTGCTGAAAACCGGGGGCTACGGTTTGCTGCGTTTCGTGCTGCCGCTTTTTCCCGATGCCGCGGCCGCATTCGCGCCGCTCGCCATGACGCTCGGCGTCATCAGCATCCTGTACGGCGCGGTGCTCGCGTTCGCGCAGGACGACATGAAGCGCCTGGTCGCCTATTCGAGCATCAGCCACATGGGCTTCGTGCTCCTGGGCGTGTTCGCATGGAACACGCTCGCTTTGCAGGGTGTTGTCGTTCAGATGGTGGCGCACGCGGTGAGCACCGGGGCGCTTTTCATGATCGTGGGCTTTCTGCATGAGCGCATCCACACCCGGGACATGCACGACATGGGCGGCCTCGCCGCCCAGATGCCGCGATTCGGCGCGCTTGCCATGGTATTCGCCATCGCCTCGCTGGGTCTCCCGGGCCTGGGCAACTTCGTGGGCGAATTCCTCGTGCTGCTCGGCACCTTCGCCGTGAACCGGCCGATCGCCATTGTGGCGGCGATCGGGCTGATAACCGCGGCGATCTACTCGCTCATCCTGGTCCAGCGGGCGCTGCACGGCGAGCCGCGGGCGGATCGCAAGCTGCTCGATCTGAACCTGCGCGAGACCGGGGTGCTCGCGGTGCTCGCGATCGTCATCGTCTGGTTGGGAGTCTATCCGCGACCGGTGCTGCATGCGGCAGCCGGCGGCGTGGCCAACGTTCAACAACCCCAGGCGCCTCGCACGGCGCTTGGAGCCGCGCCGTGAACGCCGCCGATTTTCAGGCGCTCGCGCCGCTCATCGTCCTGAGCGTGGCCGCGGTGCTGCTCATGCTGCTGATCGCGGTACGGCGCAGTCACGCCATGGCGGCGTGGGCGAGCGGGATCGGGCTCGTGACGGCCCTCGCCTCGGTCGTCTTCGTTTCGGCGCCGCATTCGGGACGCCATGTCACGCCCTTGCTCATCGTCGACGACTACGCGCTCTTCTACATCGGGCTCGTGATCGTGGCCGCGCTGGCCGTAAGCGTGATTTCGCACGGCTACCTGAAATCGCGCGACCGGCTTCCGTGCGAGGAGTATTACGTGCTCCTGCTGCTGGCGACGCTCGGCGCGGCAACCACCGTAGCGGCCGATCATTTCGCCGCCTTCTTCCTCGGCCTCGAAACGCTGAGCATCGCGCTGCTCGGATTGATCGCATATCCGCACGTGGCCGAGCGTCCGGTGGAGGCCGGCGTCAAATACCTCGTCCTGTCCGGCGTCGCATCGGCGTTCCTGCTGTTCGGCATCGCGCTCGTCTATGCGCAAACGGGGACGCTGAGCTTCGCCGCGCAAGCCGTAGTGCCCGCCGCGGGAGCCGATGCGCGCGGGCTTTATTGGCTGAACGGCGTCGCGCTGATCCTGGTCGGCATCGGTTTCAAGCTTTCGGTGGTTCCGTTTCACATGTGGGCGCCCGACGTCTACGAAGGCGCGCCCGCGCCCGTCACCGCCTTCCTCGCCGTGGTGTCGAAGTGCGCGGTGTTCGCGCTCCTGCTGCGCTACTTCCTGACCGCCGATGCGTGGGCTTCCGCCGGCCCTGCCACCATCCTGAGCATCATCGCGGTGCTGTCGATGATCGCCGGCAACCTGCTCGCGTTGCTGCAGGACAACGTCAAACGCGTTCTCGCGTACTCCTCCATCGCCCACCTGGGGTACGCGCTGGTGGCCTTGCTGGCGGGCGGCGCGCTCGCGGTCGAGGCGGTGAGCGTCTATCTCGCCATGTACGCCGTCACGACGCTCGGCGCATTCGGCGTCGTGACCATCCTGTCGAGGCCCGGAGCCGAGTGTGACGCCGACACGCTGGAGGACTATCGCGGCTTGTTCTGGGTGCGACCCTGGCTTGCGCTGGCGTTCGCGGCGATGCTGCTCTCGCTTGCCGGCATCCCGCTCACCCTGGGATTCATCGCCAAGTTCTATGCCGTAGCCTCGGGCGTCAGTGCGAGCCTTTGGCTTCCGGTGGTGGCGTTGGTGATCGGCAGCATCATCGGGCTCTACTACTACCTGCGGATCATCGTCGCAATGCTGTCCGCGAGATCCGCCGGGACAGCCGCGCCCGCGACAGGGTCGCAATGGCCGGCCTACGCGGCGCTCGCGTTGCTGACCGTCGCACTGCTGGGCCTCGGCGTTTTCCCGAGCCCTCTGGTTGCGGTCGTACGCGCAACTGCCGCAGATTTGGCCGAACGCACCGAGCTCACGCGGGTTCAGCCCGCCACCTCGATGGCGCCGAGCGAGCGACTGCGCCCGCGCTGAGACCAGTGAGACCGGGGCTCGCGTGGCACGCGGATTGCGACTTGAATCCGATCGGACGGCACGTGAAGCTTTCGCCCGCGCTGTGCTGCCGACGCTATTTGCGGAGCGCAACTTTCAGACAAAGGGACGATCCGATGAGCGATCAAACGACGCTTCGTAAGCGACGCCGAATCGGCGCGGATGTCGACGTGCCGGCCGCGCATCCCGGCGCAACCGGACACCAGGAATGGCTCATCGACGTGGCGATCGAGGAATCGTTCCCGGCGAGCGATTCCTCGACCGCGGTGCAGCCGGGAAGCCTCGCCGGGCGCGGCCGAGGCAAAGAGGCTTCGCGACGCGACCGGAGTAAAGCGCCTTCACGGCGCGGCCGCGGCAAAACCGCTTCGCGCTGAGGCCTGCCGAAAGCGGGAGCTTTTGAGCGTAACTTGGTGTGCGCGACAACACGCCACCGAACGAACAACTTGAAGTGACGCGGACCACAGCGTATAGAATTCGCCAGGCAGCCGGTTCGCCAGGATCGTGGCGACCTACCCGAACACGGATCGTCTGGAAGCAATGCAAAGCCCCGCTCGCGCCCTCACCGATTTCCTGCACGCGCTCACATTGTCCAGGCTGCCGCAGAGCACCGTGCAAGCTGCGCAATGGGCGTTGCTCGATACGCTCGGCTGCACGCTTTTCGGCGCACCCGAACCGTGGTCGCGAATCATGGCCGCCGAAATGCTGGCCGAGCAAGCGAAGGGACGCAGCACGATCGTCGGTCATTCGCAGCCCGTGCCCGCACCCGCCGCGGCACTGTGCAACGGCACCGCGGCGCACGGCTTCGAGCTCGACGATCACCTGGACGAAGCGATCGTCCATCCCGGCGCCATCGTCGTCTCCGCCGCGCTGGCCGCGGCCGAGGCGGTCGACGCGAGCGGCGAGCGCTTGCTGCTCGGCATCGTCGCGGGTTACGAGACGCTCAACCGGGTGGGCCTCGCGATGGGCGTGAAGCCCGCGCAGCGCGGGTATCACAAGACCGCCGTGGCCGGTCCGCTCGGTGCCGCAGTTGCGGCTGCGGTGGTGATGCGTCTGCCCGCCGAGCAGGTGTTCACCGCGCTCTGCCTTGCGTGCGCTTGCGCCTCGGGCACCAAGGCGTTCGCAGCCGGCGCAGGCGCTGGGCCGTCGAGCACGTCTACGTGAAACTCTATCCCTGCTGCGCCTGGATCCAGGCGGCGGTGCAGCAGCTCGTCGCCATGCGCGGCGCGCGCCCGCTGCGGCTTACCGACATTGCCGAGGTCCGCGTCGGTGTCTCGGCTTATGCGAAGGCGCAGAACGGCGCCATCGCGCCGGCCGATACCTTCGGCGCGCAGTTCAGCATCCCGTACTGCTGCGCGCTCGCGCTCATGGGAAACCCGGCCGACCCCGCGATGTATGCGCCCGAGGTCATCGACGACCTCGATCGCCGGGCGCTGGCGCGCCGCATCGAGATCGTGGTCGATCCGGAGATGGAAGCGGCTTATCCGCGCCACTACGGCGCTCGCATCGAGCTGGAGCTGGCGAACGGCGAGCGCAAGACCGGCGCCGTGCTCGATCCGCATGGCATGCCGGCGGATCCATGCACGCCGCGGGAGCTGCTGGCGAAGTTCGAAAGCCTGGCCGGAAGGGTGAAGCCGCAAGCCGCGGTCGCAAGCCTCATTGAGACGGTACACCGCGCGGCGGAACTCGCCAGCGTGGCGCCGCTCGGAGAACTGCTGCGCGCCTAGCGCCGAAGCTCGCCTGGGCGCGCCGGCAGCGCGGCACGGCGAAGGCCACGACGGCGAGTCCGAACAGCATGAGAAGCCAATTCGACGGCTCCGGAATCGCGAGCACCTCGAAACCCTGGGCTTGCGGAATGGGCAAGGCGTTTACGCCGACCACGACCCCGGGATCGAAATCGACCGGCCCCACCGGCGCCGCCGGGTCGATCATGAAGCTCACCGTCGCAAGCAACGTATCCGCGCTGTAAGTCTTCTCGGGCAGATAGAACACCGAGCAGGCATTGTTGAAGCACAGCGCCGATCCGCCGTCGGTCAAGCCGGGCGTTTCGGCGAAGGCGACGAAATCCAGTACGTCCGCCACGGGCGCGAGCTCCGGCACGATGTCGATCCCCTCCAGCACCGTTCCGGCGCGTGCATTGACCGTCAGATGCACCGGGTCGCCCGGGAATCCCTTCGTCTCCCCGCCATAGAAGATTTCGGCGTTTGCGCCGAGCGCGAGCCAGCCGATCGCACACAGCAACACGTGTCCGAACGACCGCACGATCCTGGATGAATTCATGTCGCTCACCTCTTTCGGGAAACGGAATAATGGTTCCTGCCGCATCGATGGTTCGAATCCAACTCGCCGCGCCGACCGGCTAGTGTCCTGAGTCAGAAGTTCGTCACCCCCGCGAACGCGGGGGTCCAGGCGGAGTCTCGTTCTGGATTCCCGCTTGCGCGGGAATGACGAATTACAACAAATTTACGATTCACCACACTAGCCGCTAGAGCCGTGCACCGCGGCCGATACTCGCGGCTGTCGCAAGCACCGCATCGGGCGCAGCCGCAATCCGTATCCGGGCATTCGGGTTCGCTTCCTGGTCGGACTGTCCCAGGCGAGTCGTCAGATCGTTCACCCAGGGCTTGCTCGCCCAGTCCGAAGCGCCATGGTTGGCAGCCGCCGGTTTCGAGCGCCAATCGATCACGGGTGCAGTCGCTGGGGCAGCGCGGGTCGCATCTGCAGTCGCATTCATCGCAGGCAGCGCTGCCCCCGGATAGGGCGAGCTCTCCCAGCCAAAAACGGCGCGCTGCGACACCTGCACTATCGCATCGGTGGGATCCATACCCGCCTTCGGCGCCGGATTGAGCGTCAGGCCATCCTCGTTGAGGCTCGCCCATTCCAGGTCGATCGCGTGCCGGCCGCTGGCCGCGGTTGCGTTCACGCGCAAATCCACGTCGAGCAGACTGCCGCTGCCGCCGGACAGCGGGCTCATGCGGCTCATGTCGACCGACAGCGTTCCGGGCGCTTCCTGCTTGATGAACCAGCCGAAATCCGCGGCCAGCTCGCCGCGTCGCACGTCGAGAACCTCGAACACGGCTGCGTCGTACTGGATACGCACCTGCGCCGATTCGAGCCCCGCTGCCGTATCGAGATTCACCGGCAGCGTGACCGTTTCACCCGGCATGGCACTGGGCACACTGCCCAGCGATACCACCGGATCGGGGCCGCTGCGGAAAACCACGGGCGGTGATGCCGGCAGGTCCGGAATCTCGGGCACGGGGATGCGCACGATGTGCCGCTGTATGAGCAGCGCATCGATCGACTCGAGTCGCCCCGTTGCGTTCACATCGCCGACGATCAGCGGATCGGCCAGCGGATAAGCGCCGAAACCGGTATCCAGGCGCACGATGACGCGCTGGATGCGTTGCGCATCGAGCGAGGAGTAACGCGCCTCCCCGGTCGTATCGCCGATGTAAGCCACCACGTGGATACCGTCGTCGTCCTGCACCGCAGCGGCATCGCCGTCCACCACGACGTTCGCGATGTCGAGCAGCTGCTTCGAGCCGTAGGCCGCAGTGGCGGGTACCGTGGCGAGCAGCCGGCCGAGCTCCAGATCGTCGCCGCTGACGGGCGCATCGAAAGTGATGTCGATCACCGCGATTCCCGCCGTGGTGAGATCGATGGTCGCCGCACCGCCCGTGGGATCGCTGATGCCGGTGACTTGCAGCAACGCCGGATCGAAGTGGATCTCGAAGCTCGCCGTCGTGAACATCCCGACGCCGGTCATGTGCAGCGGAACGCCCGTAGCGCTCGCCACGCCGGCATCCTGCTCGGGACCGCGTGCGAAGTCGGCGATGCCGATATAGGCGCCCGTAGCCGCAACATCGAACGTGGTGACGAAATCGTCGCCTTCGATGCCATCGGCGTTGCCGTCGAGCAGGTCGCCGTCGAGCGCCAGGAACGCCGCAGCGCCGCTTGTCAGCGTGAGCGTGAATTCGCCGTCGTCGAGCGGCGTACCGGTCTTGACGAACACGAACCCGGTGTCGTCGCCGTCCAGCACGATGGAGCCGCGCACCGCGCCCGTCGGACCGTCGAGCACGACATCGGGCAAGCCCAGGCCCGCGCCACCGCCGTCGTACAGATTCAACGCGCTCGGATCGAGCGCGCGGTTGAAGCGCACCGCGAACCCGGAGCTCGTCGGCGTGAGCGAGATGACCTGCAACGGGGCCGGCTCTATGGTGAAGGTCGCATCCGAGCGGTCCGCGATGGCCGAGTCGGTGGATGAGCGCACGCGGATGATGTAATCGTCGCCGACCGGGAACAGCGCCGGATCGACCGTCCATTCGTACAGGCCGTCGTTGGCTTCGTTCGCCACCAGCGTCGTGAAGGCTCCCGCCGGACCGGTGGACGAGTACTCGATGTCGACCGTGGTGCCGAGCGCATGATGCCAGCGGATATCGAAGGTCGAGGTCTGCTTGATGATCTCGCCGCCATTGGGCGCGATGACGATGATGAACTCGTCCGGGCTCTTCGAGGCCTGCTCGGTGTTGCCGTAGGCGCCGATATTGATGTAGCCGCCGTTGGGCAACGGCTCGCGCAGGAACGGATCGTCCGGATGGCCGCGATCGATCGCGGGCGATTGTTGCGCATCGATCGTTTCCACCGCGACCAGCGCGACGGGCGCGCCCGGTCCGAAGATGCTCGGGCCCTCCACCGGCGCCAGTGCGCCGCCGTGGAAGCTGCCGAACTGGCTGCGCACGTGGAAGTCGTCGTCGCGTCCGTCGCTCGTACCGTCCACGAAGCCGAGGATGTTGTCGGCGCCGTTGGCATCGACGAAGATCGGATTGACGAACAGGCTGTCCGTGTCCGTGCCGGTCGCGGCGCGCCAATCGGCGAGGCTCTCGCGTGCAGCGCCATCCCAAACGCCTATGTCGCCCGTCCCGAACGGGGAGCGGAAGAAGATGTTGTAGTCGGAGGCGAATCCGCTCTGCGAGTCGGGTGCGACCGCGACGCCCGAGCCGCTCTCGGCCCAGAGGATGTTGTTGCGCAGCACCGTGTCTTGCGCGCCGCCACCGATGCGCACGTCGTCAGCCGTGAGCTCGAACAGCGTGTTGTTGAGGATCTCCGTTCCCGTTTTATCCTGCACGCGCAACCCCACGTCTTCGCTGTCGTAGATGAGGTTGTTGCGCACTAGTACGCCGCTGCCTAAGACGTGCACGCCGACCGGATTGGTGTACACGACGTTTTCGAGCACGTCCGTGCCCTCGCCGCGGATGCCGATCGCGCGGTTGCCGTAAACGCGGTTGCCGAGCACCGTGCCGCCCACCGCATCGATGCCGATGCCGTTCCCGCGCACCACGTTGGATTGGGCCGTCGCGCCACCTTCGAGCGCGATGCCGGTGGCCAATGCATCGGTCTGGTCCACCACCGTGTTGCCGGCGACGGTGACGTTGCCGAGCGCTTCGAGGCCCGACAGCTCGTTTTCCCAGATGCGGTTGGCGGTGAGCGGCGCCAGGGTGGTGGAGCCGACCAGCGCCGGCGCGACTGCCCCCTCGTTGTCGACCCGCATGCCGCGAGTGTTGCCGAAGGCGGCGTTGCGCTGGATGGTCGCTGCGCCCGGATCGACGATCTCGAAGCCGTAACCGGTGTTGCCGAACGCTGCGTTGGAGACGATGCTGTCGACCGGACCCTGGACGAAAATACCGCCGGCCGCGTTCTGCTGCGCTACCGAGCTCTCGAGGCTCCCGATCGCGCCGTCGATATAAATCCCGTAGGCGCCGTTGTCGCGGCCGAGAAGCTCGAGGAAGTCGCCTGTCGGCGAGTCGGTCTCGAGGCGGATGCCGTCGAGCGCGTGCCCGAACGCGGTGATCGCGCGCGCCGACAGGTCGTCGGAGCCGCTGTGGGCATACAGCCCGCGGCTGGCATCACGCAGCGTCAGATGTTCGATCGTCATGCCGCTCGCATCGTCGAGCTCGATGAGCGCACGGCTGCGGTCGCCGGGGATGGCCGGGAAGAGCTCCGCCACGCGCGCCGCATTGGTCGGACCGGTGATGGCGAAACCCTGGTCGAGCCCGAGCCCGAGATCGCTGCTCCCGGAGATCGCAACCGGGTCGATCATCGAATAGCTCCCGGTATCGACCATGACGCGGTCGCCGGTCTCCAGGTCGTAGACCCGGATGAGGTTCGTCGGATAGGGCTTCGGCGCGGTCGCGATCTTGCCGGTATGGCGATTGTCGCCGATGCCCGCGGGCGTGAATTCGTCGTCGCTGTTCGAGCGGTCGTCGACGAAGTAGTCGGTGCCGTCCTCCGGAACGGTGAACGGCTCCTGGCTGCGGTCGAGCACGAGCGCATTGTCCACCCACGAGACCTGGATGCGCAGCCCATAGGTGCCGAACGCAATGCCGCTCGACTCGGGCGTCCAGAGGAATGCGCCGTCGTCCGCGGTCGATGCCGCGATGGTGGTAAGGAACGCAGGCCCGTCGGGCGTATCCTGGTACAGATCGATCCGGACTGCCGAGCCGGCGGTGTTCTCGAAGCTTTCCCACCGGATCGGCAGCGCACGTTCGCGCACCGCATCGACATAGAGGTCCGGTGTGCGCAGCGCGATGTGCTCGACGCCGGGCAGCGGCGCAGCACCCGGTGAGGTGAAGCGCTGCGTGCCGAACATCGGCATCAAGCCGTATTCGTCGTTGTGCCGGCTCTCGAAGTGCGGGCGTGCCCAGTCAGGGTTGACGACCGTGGCGCCGAACGAATTGAGATCGAAGCGCGCGATGTCGGCCTGCCAGTCGAGCACGTCGGTGAAGTCGCGCGTCCAGAACCCGACCTTGCCGCTGCCGCTGGCGTAGAGGTTGTTGAAGTCGCTGAAGAAGCCCGCCTGCGAATCGTTCGCGACGAAAATGTCGTAGCCGTTTTCGGTCCACAGCGTATTGCGCAACACCTCGACATCGGATGCGCCGCCTTCGAGCCGTACCAGGTCGCCCGCAGGCGTGTACATCGTATTGCCTTCGATGTGCACGTCACTTTCGCCCACGATCGAGACACCCACCTGGGCATTGCGATAGATGTGGTTGTTCTCGATCCGGCTTCCCGACTCGGCGACGATGCCGAAGCGATTCGCACCGATGCGGTTGAACTGGATCGTGCCCTCGAAAGACGACACGCCGACTTGTCCGCCCTCGATCACGTTGGCCGCGGCAAGGTCGCTGCCGCCGAGAATGCCGCCGCCTGTGACACCGATCGTGTTTCCGATCAGGTGCTGGTTCTGCATCTGCGCAGCGACCAGCGCCACGCCGGTGTCGTTGCCCGTGATCTCGTTCGGAAGGCTGCCGGCGAGGAAGCCGAGCGCGTCGGTGGTGCCGCCGACCGTGCTGCGAACGCCGAGCGTGTTGTCGTGGATGCGATTGGCGTTGAGCGGCGCGGCCGCGCCATAGTGCACGCCGAGCGTAGCGTTGCGGATGTCGTTGTCGCGGATGTCGCCGCCGAAGGCCGCGTCGATCCGCAGGCCCGTATCGGCTGCGAACACCTCGTTGTGCGCGATGAGCCCGCTCGCCGCCGCGGCGAGCGTGATGCCCGTATCGCCGTAGAAGCGGTTGTGCAGGATCTGCAGCCCGGAGCCGCCATCGACGATGAGTCCACCGCTGCCAATGGCGTTGTCGACGAGCGCGATTGCGCTCGTGCCGTCGGTGATCGTCACGCCGGCAAAGAGGTTCAGCCGCTGCAGCACGCCGCCGGTTTCCACCGTCACCGGACCCGTGAGGGTCGAGCCGCCGCCCTGCGCCCCGAGGATGGTGACGCCCGCATCGCCGGCCTCGAGCGTGAAGCCGGCGTGCAGTCCCGGCGCCAGCACGACGAAGTCGCCGGCGCCGAAATCGTTCGCGTCGAGCACGGCCTGCACCGTGGTGGTCGCGTTGACGACGAAGACCTGGTCCGGCAGCTCGGTGACCGTGCGCAGGTACGCTTGCGGCAATCCCGAGGTGTCGTCGGTCCAGCCGACGGTCGGGCGACCGTCTGTATCCACCGCGAGATCGAGCGCCGAGAGCTTGCCGCCGGTCGCGCTGATGCCGCCGCCGCTCGCATCGCCCGGCAGCGTCTCGACGAACTGCGTGCCGTTCCAGCGCTTGGCGAAGATGCTCGCATTCGGGTCGGCGTAGTCGGCGTTGTCGTGCTCGACCCAGACGAGGAAGAGCTCCCCGCCGCCGGACTCGAGCTTGGGATCGAGCGAGCGGCGCAGCGTATCGCTCACGCCCTGCTTCACTGCACCGTCCGGACCGGCGCTCACCCACGCGCCGCCCGTGAAGGTCTTGACGAAGATCTGCTCGAAGTCGGCGACGCGCTCGCGATAGGCGATGAAGAGCTGGCCGTCGAGCCAGGCCGCATCGGGCTCGCGGCTTTCGGTGGGCGTGGTGGAAAGACCGCCGCCGCTTTCGGAGCCGGCGAGGCCCACCCAGCTCGCGCCCTCGCGCACGCGCGCGAACACTTCCACATCGTCGCCGAGCCCACCGCTCCACGTGACGGCGATGTTGCCGCCTTCGGCCGCAACGTCGTACTCCTGCACGGGCGGGCGCGCCTGCGTGATGCCCAGGCCCGAGGCCGATCCCGGCGTGATTTCGACCCAGCTCGCGCCGTCGAAAGTGCGTGCGTAAACCTGAGCGGTTTGCGAAGACGTATCGACCCAGGTCACCACGATGCGCCCGTCTGCCTGAATGATCTGCGGCCGGTCCGCGCGCGCGGTATTGCTGATGCCGCCGGGCAGGAGCGAGTTGCCGAGCGTCACCCAGGTATCGGTGCCGGCATCGTACTGCGCGCCCATGATGTCGGTGCCGTTGGCGTTGGCTTCGGTCCAGACCACCGTGGGCCGGCCGTCGAAGACCATGAGCGCCGGTTGCCGCGAATCGGTCTGCGAATCGCTCACCCCGCCGCCCGCGGCCGAGCCGCCGATCATCTCCCACCCACCGGACGTTTCGCGTGCAACGTAGATCTCGTAGTTGCCGTTGCGGCTGTCGGCCCATGCGGCGTAGCGAATGCCGGCTGCATCGACAGCGACCGTCGTATCGAGCGCCGCGCCTACACCTCCGGCGAGCCCGAAGCCGGTCGCCGAGCCCGCGATCTCCGCCCACCAGCCGGCATAGGTCGGGCCACTTGGCAAGGTATCGACTGCTAACGGATCGTCCGGGCTCACCGCGACCGTCGGATTCGGCGTCGCAGGCGGAGCAACGATGACGTTCGGATTGTCGCCGGCGCCGGCGTCGATCAGGTTGCTCGCGCCGAGCAGGTCGATGATCTCGTCGTCCTCGCCTTCGCCGAACAGCACATCGTTGCCGCCGTTGCCGGTGATCCGGTCGCGGCCCGAGCCGGGCTCGTTCAGATTGGTACCGAAGTCGCCGTAGACGTAGTCGACTGCGTTGTCGTCGCCCGCGGCTGCGTCGTCGCCGGAGAGCGAATCGTGGTCCGCGCCGCCGAGGAGCACGTCGCGGCCTGGCCCGCCCTGGATGATGTCGTCGCCCGCGCCGCCGTCGACGATGTCGTCGTCCGCGCCGCCCGTGAGCACGTCGTTGGCCCCGTAACCGAAGATGTAGTCGCGTCCGGGCCCGCCGTCGATACCGTCGCGCCCTTCGTCGGAGCCCTCGAGGAAGTCGTCGCCGCCGCCGCCGAAGATGATGTTGACGCCGCCGCCGCCCGCATGGATGCGATCGTCGTCGTCTTCGCCGAACAGGATGTCGTTGTCGCGGCCGCCGTCGATGTCGTCGAACCCGGCCTGACCGTGGATCAGGTCGTTGCCGAAGCCGCCGCGCAGATCGTCATCGCCCAGGCCGCCGTCGATGAAGTCGCCGTTCGCGCCGCCGTCGATGAAGTCATCCCCGTCCATGCCGTAGATGGCATCCGCGCCGCCCAGGCCGAAGACGCGATCGTTATCCGGTCCGGCATCGATGAAGTCGCCGAAGTAGGTCGTGTCGTTCAGGTTGGGATCATTCTCACCGGCGTCCGAGCCGAAGATCAGATCGTCGCCGCCCGACGTGAAGATGAACGTGTTCAAGATGCGGTTCTCGATGCGGACTTCGTCCGGATCGCGCTGGGTGTTGATGGTGGTGCGGTCGGCGAGCATGGCGCCGCGCAGCACGATGCGCGATCCGATACCCGGGTCGGCATCGCCGAAGTCGCCGATGATGTCGATGTCGCTCGGCGTGAACATCGCCGATTCGAGCCGGGTGTCGATGTCGTCGCCGATGCGCAGGCTGATGTCGGCTTCGAAGGTGAAGATTAAGCCGCCCTCCATGAGGATCAGGTCCTCGTCGGTCGCCACCGTGTCGGGCACGGTCAGGCGGATGAAGCCGCCGGGCGCGAGTACTTGCTGCACGTTGAGCGAGCTGTCGGTCTCGGTGAGGAAGACGCTGCTCGAGGCCGTGGCGGTGAGCCGTCCGGGCCGCGCCGTCGAGGAATCGATGTCGAAGTCGTTGTCGCTGTCGCCGATGCGGCCGGCGTTTGCGACGAAGATGAGATTGACCCCGATCGAATCGGCCGCGGCATCGTTGAACGCGTCGAGGATGCTGCCGTCCGTCGTGGTCAGCGAGACATCGCCCGATTCCGAGCGGATGCGGTCGACGTTCATGTCGAGCGCCATCTCGATCAGCACGATGTCGGAGAGGGCGTCGCCCTTCACCACGCCATCCACCGGGCGCGACGAATCGATCTCGAGCGGATTCTCGAACGTGCCCACGCGCCCCAACGGCGCATCGAACGTGAGGTTCACGCCGAGCACATCGGCTTCTTCCGCGTCGTCCGGGGCATCGATGATGTCGGCGAGGCGCGCCGTCAGGAAAACGTCGCGCGCGGTCGATTCGATGCGGCCCACGCGCATGTTGCCGAGCTCCTCGGTCAGCGTGATGTGGCCGTTGGTCCGCACATCGATGTTCTCAACGCCGAGGAAGCCGTTGCCGATGAGGTCGGTCCAGCCGAGCAGATTGATGAACGGCCCGCTGGGCACCGGCAGGCCGGCGATGTCGATGTTCGCGCCGCTGATGATGCGCCGCTCGGGATCGAGCGGTTCGCCGACGACGTAGTTCACGTCGACCATGGAGAATCCGGCGCCCCATACCCCGCGCGGGAAAATCGTCGGCGTGTTGCCCGGCGACTGGCGGAAGTGGTCGGTGACGATGGTCGTGCGCGGTGGCGCCCCGGGCGGCCCCGGGGGATTGGCCGGGGTGTTCACGACGCCCGATTCGAACACCTCGATCTCGTACGGACCGGGGATGACGGTCGGCTGGTTGAAGCCGTTGAGCAGCTCCAGATTCACGTCGGCCGAACGCGCAATGCCCGACCGGATGCGCTCGACGTCGACGTTAAATCCGGTCACGCCTTCGTTGCCGACGAGCGGCCGGCGCAACAGCCCGCGCAGCTCCATGTAGTTGCGGAATCCGGCATCCGACGTCCGATAGCGATCGGCACCCGTCGGGCCGTCGTTGCTCTCCACGATCTCCAGCCGCAGGCGCTGCGCGTCGGTGAGGCCGACGCTGCCGAGCGCGGCATCGATGCGGAAGCTGTCGGTTCGGATCAGCCCGCCGGGAATCGGGAACTCGCCGCCCGTGGAGAGGCTGGACAAGATGTTGCCGGAAGCGTTGAAGACGTTGGTCATGCCGATCGGGTTATTCACCACACCGGCGAACGTGATGTCGGGCCGAGCGCCGTCGTTGACCACGAACGTGCTGGCGATCTCGATCAGCGTCGGCTTGAAGTCGTGGTTCACGTCGAACTCGAAGCTGTCGACGTGATCGACCTCGATGATCACCTCGTCCTCGGGGGTCGTGAGGAAGGTGTTCACGACCTCGATGTCGAGAATCACCATGTGGAGCTCGGACTGGTTCAGGATGTCGACCCCGACGTAGGTCTCCCGGAACGTGAACAGCGGCCCGTCGGGCAGCACGGTGACGATGTTCGAGTTGCCTGTGTCGTTGGAACGGAACAACGCCTGGCCGCGATCGTTGTCGTTGATGATGTTGTCGACGGTGAAGCTGCCGTTGTTGTCAGGATCGACGAACGCGCCGATCGTGCTGCCCACGCCGACCACACTTGCGTTGATGGCTTTGACGATGCGTCCATCCGGACCCACGATCAGCGTCGGATTCGGCCCGGGCAGCAGCAGCACGTTCGAATCCCAGTTGATATCGCGCGACGAGTGATCATCGACAGTGTCGATTTCCACGAACAAGGCAAGGCGCTCGAACCCGGCCGGCTGCGTGAGCGGCGTCTCATCGATCGCTGGAACCCCGGGGCCAGGGAAGAGCCGCGGGCCCGCGGTGACCAGCGCGTCGGGATCGGCATCGATCAGCGTCGTCGGGTTGTAGGTCGCATCCCTGTGCTCATCGCCATCGCCGAAGAGGCCGTCGAAATCCGCATCGACATCGCTCTGGCTCATGGTCGAATCGTTCAACCTCGCACGAACGTCGACCCCTTCGAAACCGGTGAGCTGAGCGCCCCCGCGAATCGCTGTGGTGACATGCGGATTCACGCTCCCGTTGGCGGTCGCGTCGGCGTCGCCGGCAAAGCCGCCTGCATCCGACTCGGAATGGTAGATGAAGGCCAGATGCGACCACTCCGAGCGCAGCGAGGCGCTGCGGGCGGTCACACGCGCGTTCGACCCTGTCACCGCCTGGGTCTCGTCGTTGAGCGTACCGTGCGAAGCGGCGTCGACGTCGGCGACGAAGCCACCGGCGTCGGCGTTCGACCGGATCGAAACGTCGAGCGACGATTCGGAGGTTACGCTCAGATGCCCGGCCGCTTCGATGACCACACCGTCGGCCACGATGCTGCCGGCACCGTCGTCGACGCCGATGTAGGCGCGATTGTTGTGATTGACGTCGTTGTTGGCGTCGGATTCGCCGATCGCGACGAAGCCGCCGCCGCCATTGCTCGCATATGCCTGCGAATTGATCACCGAGCTCGAGCGCACGTCCACGTCACCGCCGGCTTGCAGCAGCGCCGGCGCGATATAGGCCTGGACGTTTTGCGTGATGACGAGGTCGCTGTCGGGATTGCCGACCGCGACGAAGCCGCCACCGCCGCCCTTCGCGGATGCAGAGCTCTGGCCATCACCTGCCGGCGGCGAGATCGTGCGCAAGGACACGCCCCCCTCTCCGAGCAGCAGGTGATTGCCGCCGGGCGCCGTGGTGAGGTCGAGCCGCAAGCTGTGGGTGCCTGTCTGCGCGGTCAAGTCCAGGCCGGGGCGGAAGAACGCGTGCGAACCGATGCGCCCGGCGCCGTCGAGGTTGGTGATCGCTGTCCCCCCCGGCGTCGTGGCGAGCTGGAACGTATCGCCCGAGACGTTGCGGGCGTAGTAGGTGACGCCGTCGATCAGGCCGCCGATGGCTTCGCGCACCAGCAGATGGCGCTCCTGGTCATGCGGCGGGTTCTTGTCGGGCGCGAGTCCGATGGGCGTGACCCCGACATCGTCGTCATCGTCGTCTGGATCGGTCGCGTCCAGCGTGGCCGCGAGCTGGATGTGATCGCCGTCGAGGCGTATGACGAAGTACGCGGTATCTGCCACGAGGCCGCCGATCGCCGCACCGCCGGGCTGGACCCGGTAGATCACCCGGTCGCCATTGGCGAAGCCGTGCCCCGGCGCGAAGATCTGATTGTTGTCCGTGGTCGTACCGGTGGCGCTGTCGAAGTCGGCCGCCTCGCTCGTGAACTGGACGGCCTGCGCGGCGCGATAGGTGATCGCCTGGTCTTCGGCGTAGCCGCTGCCGACCACCGTGATCGTATCGGCGGTCGCGTCCACGCTGCCGGGCGAGAAGAAATCGTCGGCGAACCCGCCGATGCCGCGCGCCTCGTCCTCGCTCGTATACAACTTGATGGTGAAATCGTCGAGCGTGCGCACGAAGTACGTGTCGGCTGCGTTCAGCCCGGTGCTGATCGACGTGCCGTCGTTGGTGTATTTCACCGCGTCGCCGGTCTCGAAACCGTGCGCCACGCCGAAGCGGATGCGGTCGCGCGCTGCATCCACCCCGATGCCCGCATTCAGCGGATCGCCGCTGTCCGCGCCCGTCGCGCTGAACACCGCCCCGAGCTGAATCGTGTCGTCGCCGGTGACGATGACGCTGTACGCGCGGCTGGTCGTGAGCGTACCGCCGTCCGCCGTGGCGATCGCAGAATTGCCGTTGGGATTGTAGGTAACGCGATCGCCATCGTTCAAGCCGTGCTGGACGAACGTTATGGTGTCGTTGTCGATCGTCGCCTGATCGGGCGTGAAGGTATCACCGAGACTGCCCGTCGATTGCGCCTGTGCGAGCGCCTCGACCGTCACCGAGCCGCCGACATCGAGCGTGGCACCGGTATCGATGTAGGCGTTGACCGTGGGCGTAACGTCGGTATCGGCGTTCGCCGCGCCGACGTCGACAAAGCCGCCGCCGTACGAGCTCGCGGTCGAGTCGCCCTCGGCGCGCAGCGACTCGGCATGCAGCGTCACGCTGCCGCCGACATTCTGCATCGACACGTTGTTGTCGATCACGGCTTCGATGAACGGCGTGACGGTCGTCGTCGCCTGTGCCCCGCGCACGCTGACAACGCCGCCGGTGCCGGCAGTCGTTTCTGCTTTGGCCGTATTCGCGGCGACCGCATTCAACTCGAAGTTGCCCGCCTGCAACACCTGTGCATTGGCATTCGCATAAGCCGTCGTAGCGCCCGTGAGCGTCGCGTTCGAGTCCAGGATGCCGATGCCGACGATGCCGCCGCCGCCACCGGTCGATTTCGAGTTGGCCCGGTTGATCGACGTCGCACTGCCGGACACATTGCCGGTCGCGGTGATGCGTGACGACGAGCCGAAGTACACCTGGGTGCTTCCGGTGGTGTTGGCGTTGGCATCCGCGCCGGCGGAGCCGACCACGCCAATGGCGACGACGGCCGTATTGGCATCGGCGTCGCGGTTGGCTTCGGCACTCAGCATCAGATCCGCACTGGAAACGATGCCGTCGACGAATGCCTTGACCAGATTTTCCGCGTTTGCGGTCGGATCGACGCTGCGCACGTCCACCAGCCCGAAGCCGCCGGTGTCGGCCTCGGCATCGGCATCGGCCTCGAGGTTGGCCTGCAGCGAGACATCGCCGGCCGCCACATTGGCGCCACCCGCGATGAACGCTTCGACCGTGTTGGCGGTCGTGGCGGTCGGATTCAGATCGACCGCGTTGACGAGCCCGACATCGACGCTCGTCATCGAGGCACTTGCCACGTTGTTCAGGGAGCTGGCCGTCAGCGACACGGCGCCGGCATTGAGCCGAGCGTTGCCGCCGATAAAGGCGCGCGTCGGTCCTTCGATACGGGCATTGGCATCGAGCGAGACGACGTTCGCAAGGCTGACGCCGATGTTGAAATTGTCGGCATGCGCTTCGCCGGTCGACTCGGCCAGGAACGCAAGCGGCCCGCCCGTCACCGTGATGTCGCCGTTGTCGGCCAGATAGGCGGCAGTTTCGTGCGTCACCCGGATCGGATCGGGCGTGCCGCCGACGCCGACGTTCACCAGTCCGATGTTGAGGGCGAATACGTCGCTGGAGGCTTCATTGTTCGGCGAGCGCGCCGTCACGTTCACCGCGGATGCGTCGATGGTGAAGATCCCGCCCAGGTGCGCGAGCGTCTGGCCACCGACCATGACATCCGGCCGGATGGAATCGAAATTCACCAGACCGACCGAGACCGAGAAGGCGTCGATGCTGGCGGTGTTGCCCGAATCGATCTGCCCCGCGCTCACGGTCAGGCTGCCCGAGAGATCGATACTGCCGGCCGCGCCGTTGCCCGCTACGCCGGCACGCGGTCCGACATAGGCATCGACCACATGCGTCGTCTGCACGGTGGGGCGAATGACGCTGATGTCGACGAGGCTTACCGCGACGATGACCGAATCGAGCGTCGCGTCATTGGATGCGGCCGCTTCGAGACTCAGGCTGCCGGCGCTGAGATTGCCGCCTTCCTCGACGAACGCGCGCGTGGCGCCGGCGGTGTCCACAACCGGCTTGAGCGTGCCGATCCCGACGAGCGAGACGCCCAGGTCCACGCGGTCGAGCGTCGCGTCGTTGCGTGAGACCGCATCGAGCTCGATGCCGCCGCCGTTGAGCGTGAAATCGGCGTCGCGACTCACGAACGCCTCGGTCTCATGGGTGGTGCGCACCTCCGCCGTGACCTCGGCTACCTCCACCAGGTTGATCGAGATCGGTACCGCTCCAGAGCCGGCGGTGTTGGTGGCATTGGCCTCACCGCTAACGCCGGTCGCGTTGATGGTGTAGTTGCCACCGACATGCGTGCGGGTCGTGCCGCCCGCAGTCATGGTGGGCTTCGCCAAATCGATATTCACCACGCCCACGCCGATGCTGACATCGCCCACCGTGGCCTCGTTCACCGAGGTCGCGTTGAGGTCGACGCTACCGCCGAGCGTGATCGTGCCGCTCAATCCGGCGTTGGGCGCAACACCCGCGGCCGGACCGACATACGCTGCCACCTGGTGTGCGGTCCGGGCGGTCGGGGTCGCTTGCTGCAGGTTGACCACCGAGGCGCCGAACTGGAAGCGGTCGATCTCCGCGTTGTTGTTGGCGCTAGCGTTCCCCGTAACGCTTCCGGCTGTCAACGTCGAGCCTTCGGCGACGTAGGCGCTGGTCGCGCCCTCGACCGCCGCAGTCGAGCTGATGAAGTTGAGATCCACGACCCCCAGGTCGATCGGCGCGACATGCGAGACGGAGGCGTCGTTCTCCGAATCGGCATTGAGCGTCAACGCTGCGCCGGGAAGATTGAGCGTCGCGCTCGGACCGACGAAGGCCTCGGTGACGTGAGTGGTGCGCGCGGACCGCTCCGTCAGATCGACGTCGACCAGGTTGAGGTCGAAGGCAACGGCGTTGGCGCTCGCCACGTTGGTCGAATCCGCCGTGGCATCGACGTTGCCGGCAAAGACGTCGAATCCGCCGCCCACGTGCGCTCGCGTCGCGCCGCCGGCATTGGCTTCGGGCTTCACCTTGTCCACCGTAACGAGGCTCGCGTCGAGCGTGATCTGGCCGACGGTCGCGTCATTGGTCGAGGTCGCACGCAGATTCAGGCCGCCCGTGTCGATGCGCAGAATCGTGCTCGGATCGGCGCTCGGCTCCTCGCCCTTCCGCGGACCGAGAAAGGCCGCGGTGAGGTGATCGGTCTTCGCGACGACGTCGGAGAGCAGGATGTTCACCCCGGAGGCTCCGGCATAGTCCGCGCCTGCCGTCGCGTCGTTGTCCGAGGTCGCGGTGGTCGTGAGCGAGTCCACGTCGATGGCCGCGCCTTCGTCGATGTGCACCTGCGTCGATCCGCCCGCGGTCGCATGGCTCGCGGTGTCGGCGACATTGACCAGTGTCGCGCCGGCGGAGAGATTGTTGGCATTGGCCGTGTTGGTCGAATTGGCAGTGATGCTCAATGCCCCTGTCGCCGTCACGTCGGCGCCGTCGCCGAGGAAGGCTTCGGTGTCACCCGCAATGCTTGCGGTCGCCACGGTATCGAACGGCGGCAGCACGGGGATGGGCAGATCGGCGGGCAACGCATCGACGATGCCAGAGAGCGCCACCCCGTTCAGGCTCAGGATGTTGACGTTGATGATGTCGGTGATGGCCTCGGCCGTCTTGGTCGAATTCGCCGCTACGGTGGTATTGCGCGCGCTCACCCGCCCCGACACCTTTGCGCGCGTGTTGGATGCGATGATGCCGGCGGTCGCCTGCGCGCCGATCGTGAATGCGCCGATCGCCGCATCGACGATATGTGGATCGACGTCGTCGTCCGACGCCGCGCTGACCGATACGTCGCCACCGTCCGTGATCGTGATATCGGCCGCTTCGCCGATGATCGCTTCGGTATCACCCGAGGTCTGCTCGAGCTCGAAGCCCACTTCGCCGGTGAAAAGCGAGATGCCGATGAAGCTCACATCCGCGTCGCCGGAACGGTTGGCCGTCGCCGAGACGTTGAGTCCCGAGGTGGTGATGACGCCGGTCGCTTCGGCGCGCGCGCTCTGGCCCGCGACCGTTTCGGCGATCATTACGCCCGCGCCGGCGAACGCCGAGAGCTCGAAGCCGCTCGACGAAGCATCCGGGCTGACGTTGGCGACACTTACGATCGAGACCGTATCCGCGTCGACCACCGCCGCGTTGAGGATCGCTGCACGCGCCTGACCGCCGACTTCGGCGACCGACACGCCGCCGCTTGCCGCGGCGAATGCACTCGCGCTGAAACCGACCGCGCCTGCGCTGACTGCAGGCGTATAGGTGGCGCTCAACGACACCGCACCAACTGCGGTCACCGTCGTGGGCAGCTCGCCTTCGACGCCCGGATCGCCGTCGATCACGGCTTCGACGGTGTTCACGACCTTGCTCGAAGCGAAGGAGAGGCCAGCACCGACCAGCGCGCCCACGGCGGCGCCGCCCGCATCCGCATCGACCGACGAGTCTTCCAATGCAGTCAGCGAGACCGCGCCCGCCGAGTCGACCTCCGCCCCGGTATCGATGAACGCACGCGTGGAATTTGTCAGCTCGTTGATCGAGGCCGTCCCGACGCCGCCGATCAGTCCGGCGATGCTGAAGCCAAGGCCGGCTGCGTCGACCACGAAGCTCGAGGTCGCGTCGATATCGACGTCGCCTTCCGTCGTGGTGACGAGCGTCGTCAGGCCGCCGATTCCGGCGCTCACCTCGGTCGCCATGGTATTGCGCGAGAGCGATCCGCCCGCGCCCGCGCCGAGACCCACCGCGAGCCCGCCGGCATCGGCATCGATCGTGCTGTCGTCGCTCGCATCGAGCGTGACCGAGAGAACCTCTATCGTCCCGCCGTTGCGGATCGACGCATCCGTATGGGTGTTGATCTCGTTCAGGGTCACCGTCGCAAAGCCGCCAAGGATGCCGCCGGCGCTGAATGCGAGCGCGAGCGCGTCGACGTCGTTGGACGAGGTCGCATCCAATTCGAGCTGCCCGGCCTGCGCCAGCACGTCGGCCGTATCGCTGAATGCCTCGACACTGTTATTTAGCGTGTTCAGCGCGAACGAACCGCCGATGCCCACGCCCAGGCTCGCGGCGAGCGCACCCGAGTTGGCTTCCGCCGAGCTCAGGTCGCTCGCGCGGATCGAGACGTCCGTGGCGGAATCGATCGCCGCTTCGTCGCGGATCGAAGCGCTGGTCGTGTTGGCAAGCTCGTTGTAGGTCAGCGTGCCCACGCCGGCGATGAGCCCCGCGGCCGAAGCGCCGAGCGCCAGGGCATCGACGTCGTAATCCGTCATGGCGTTCACGTCGACACTACCGACATCCGTCGTAACGGTCGCAGCGCCGATGAATGCCTCGACGGTGTTGCTCATGATATTGGCGCCGACCGCGCCACCCACCGCGACCAGCCCGCTCGCTGCCAGGGCGCCCGTGTCGGTGTCGAGCACAGAGGTGTCCCGCGCGCGGACGCTCACGGCGTTGGCGTCGATATTGCCGCCGCCGATGCCGGCGATGGTCGAGTTGCTGATGACGTTCGCCTCGACCGAGCCGGCGATGGCAATCAAGCCGCCAGCGGCAATACCCAGGGCCTCGGGCGCATACGGCACGTCGGTGTCGGCGAACACGTTCAGATTGCCGTCGGCGATGCTGACCGAGCCGTCGACCTGCGCCCGGGCTTCGCTGTTGGTGTAGTTGAACGCCGCCCCGATCGATGCGGCGAAGACGAGGCTCAGCGAGCCGCCGACCGCGAGATTGTCGAATTCGTGGATCGTCTTGGCGCGCACGTCGACGCCGTTCGGCGCGGTCACCACGGCGCCCTCGCCGATCGATGCCTCGGTGAGATCACCTTCCAGCGTCACCGTGCCTGCCACCGAAGCGCCCGCCGCGGCGACCGCACCGAACGCGGCCTCGCCTGCGAACGTTTCAGAGTGCACGCGGCCGGCGTCGACGATGCTCAGGCCGTCGCGCCGCAGGTTGGCGAGCAGATCGATCCGGTCGTCGACCGTCACGACCGCGTCGTCGCCGATCCGCACCGCGGTGTGGTTGCGTGCGGCGTTGACCGCGATCGAGCCGGCCAGGTTGCCGCCGAGATTGGCCGCCGCACTGGCGGCGCTGGCATCGTAGTCGAATGGGACGTCGCCTTCGCCGGAAGCAATCAGCGAGATCGTGTCGGCGGTCACTGTCGCCTCGTTGCCGATCGTCGCGAAGTGCTCGCCCTCCGAATAATTGCCGGCTACCGCCACGCCGACGGCTGCGACACCGCCGATCGCGAGCGCGTCGGCATCGGCATCGGAGTTGAAGTCCATCGACGACAAGACCACGACATTGTCGGCGACGATGGTCGCACCCGCGCCGATGGTCGCATCGGCCACCGGCCGCCCGGCGCCGACCGCGATGGCCGCAGCCGCACCCATGCGAATGTCGGGCACGTTGTCTTCTGCGGGCGCATCGAGGAGGACGCGCTCGAAGCGATGCGAGCTGCCGGTCGCAACCGAGCCGTCGAGATCAGCGATGTCGAAGGGGCTCGGCGTATTGAGCAGCACGACGCTGCCGTCGTCCAGGCGCAGGACGTAGTACACCGCATCGTCGATCAGACCGCCGATGCTGGCGCCGCCGCCGTTGCGGTAGATCACCGCTTCGCCCGAGCGCACGTCGTAAGCGGACAGATCGATCGTGTTCGCGGCGCTGTCGACGTTTGCCGCCGGATCGAACGTATAGGCCGGGGTCAGCGTGTGCTGCGCGTCGGCGTTCGCGGCCGGGCCGATGTCGATCGCATTGGTGTTCGCCTGCGCATCGGTGAGGCTCACGAAGAGCTGGATGCCGACTTTCACACCTTCCGCTTCGACGAAGCGGATGAAGTAGGTCGTGCCGTCGGTGAGGCCACCGATTACCGTGTCGTCGCCTTCGGTGGCGTACACGAATGCATCGCCGTTGGCGAACTGCTCGGGCACGAGGTTCAGCCGATTTTCCGCGTCGTTGACGGCGGCCACCGGGTCTATGGCGAGCGCGCGATCGTGATAGGCATCGACCACCTTGATGATGCGATGCAGACCGCTCATGCCGGTCGCATCGAAATCGACCACGTCCTCGTCGTCGTTCGCCAGCGCTTCACGGCGAGTTTCGAACAGCCGCACGGTCATGGCAGTCGGATCGGTGTCGTCGACGTTGACGAAGTAGCGCCGCCCGTCGGCCAGCCCGCCGATGCTGTCGTTGCCCTCGTTGAAGTACTTGATCGCATCGCCGTCGACCAGCCCGGCGAAGTTGCTGACCAGGATGGAGTCGTCGGCATCGTTCACGGCGCCCGGAGCGAAGGTCCGCTCCGCCGCCAGCGTGTGGCGGTCTTCCGCATCCGTGATCGGCTCGAGGTCCAGCGCGTTGGTGCCGGCCAGCGCATCCGCGCGCGTCGCGTGCACGCGCACCAGCCCGGGATCGAGCGCATCCACGCTCAGGAAGTATCGGTTGCCGTCGACCAGACCGCCGATCGCCGTGTCGTCCTGATTGTTGCGATAGACGATCGCGTCGCCGCTGTCGAACGCATGCGGCTCGGCGATGCGGATCGTGTTGGCCGTGCCGTCGACGTCGGATTCGGCATTGAAATTCGCTTCCAGCGGCGGATGCGGATCGACGAAGGGGAACAGGATGTCGTCGACCCCGGCGATGGTCGCCAGCCGCTTCAGCTGCCGCTGCGTTTCCTCGTCGGTGGTGAGTCCGCCGATCAACGTCCCGACCTGGCTCGCCAGCGCGTCGGCGTTGGCGATCGAGTCGGTGTTGGCCAGCACGTTGACGTCGCCGGTCACGATCATGTTCGCACCGGCATCGGCGCGCGCGCCACCGAGCGGTCCGCCAGCGGCGATGGCCGCCGCGAGGCCGACATCGGCCCCGCCCGCTTCGGCATCGGCCAGGGTGGTGGTGGTCGCGGTGTGATTCGCGGTCACGTTGAGATTGCCGCCGATCGTGCTCGGCGCCGCTCCCGGACGAACGCGTGCGATGGTGTCGTTCTGGGTCGCCGTCAGAGCGACCGCCGCCGGGAAGCTGCCGTCACTGTCCGCGCCGGCGACGGCGAGCGTGCTGGTGGTGTACGTGCCGTTCGCCGTGATGTTGACGTCCTCGGCGCCGGTGATCAGCACGTCGCCGATCTCCGCGAGGGCCGTATGCTGAACCGCGTTCACCGCCATCGAGGGCCCGATGCCTAAAGTCGCATCGGCCGGCGTGGACGTTGCTTGTGCGATGTAGGAGCCGACGTAGGTCGACGCCACGTTGATGTCCGTGGCCTGCGTCAACGTGATGTTCGCGCCGTCGAGAATGCGCGCGATGTGCTGGCCGCCGTCATTCGCGTCGCCTTCGAGGATGTCGCGCGGATCGCCCGACAGATTCAGCGCGAAGGCGCCGGCGACGCCGACATCGTCGGCGCCGGCGCCCGAACGCGCCACGGCCTGGAAGCGATTCAGGTCTCCGTCCACCATGAACGTCGTAAGCGAGATCGACGGCGCGGTCACGGTGCCGCCGATCGCGCCCTCGATGCGCTGCGCGTCGACATTGATGGCCACCGCCACGCCGACGCCGGTCGCCGCATCGACGCTCGTCGCGTCGGCAACCGCATCGGCATCCATGTTGCCGCGCGCGCTTACGAGCGGTTCTGTGGACGTATTCAGCACGCCGCCGTCGCTGAGGCTCGCGCTCACATAGCCGAAGTCCAGATTCATGGCGACGGCCGCCGAGGCGCCGATCGGCCCATCGGCCGTTTCGGCCTCAGCCCGCTGCAGGATGCGGATCACGTCTTCGGGAATCTCGCCCTGCCCAGCCAAGCCGAGCAGGCCTTCGATTTGCGCCTCGATCTCCTCGGTGACGATCTCTCCGGCGGGATCGGCCTCAGTACCGCTCTGCCCGGAAAGCGCGTCGGCATCGATCACGCTCTGGTTGTCCGCGACGATGCTCACCGTGCCGGTCGGCACGTCGATCCGCATGCCGCTTGCCGCTTCCGCGCCGCCGAGGACGTAGCCCAGCGCAAAGGCCGCGCCGATGCTGGCCGTGCCGCCGACGCCGCTGTCGGTGTCGGCCACGTGAATGGCGACGGCATCGTGCTCGGCGTCGACTTGCAGATTGCCGCTGATGACGGACGTGCCGGCGGTGTTGGTCGTGCGGGCGATGGTGGTGAGATCGGTGTAATTCATCGCCGCCGCCGCGGGCACGTTCACGGCATTGGTCGCACCCGCGGTCGCGCTCGCTTCGGCGCTATGGTCGCCCACCGCGAGGACACGGATGTCGC
Organism: Betaproteobacteria bacterium; assembly: GCA_009377585.1. NCBI lineage: Bacteria > Pseudomonadati > Pseudomonadota > Betaproteobacteria > Betaproteobacteria bacterium. The sequence continues at coordinate 21,069 of WHTS01000021.1, read as the reverse complement.
TGCGATTGTCGCCGTCGACACCGGTGCCGGTGATCACGGCATCCTGGATCTCGGCGAGCGACTGTTGGGTGATGGCGTTCGCCGACACGGAAGGACCGACGCCCACGGTGGCGGTGGCGGTCGGCGTCGCGCTCGTCGTCGCGATGTAGCTTCCCTCGTAGTCCGAACGCACAATGAGATCCCCACCGCCAAGGAGCGTGAGGTTCGCCCCCGCCTGGATGACGGCGCCTTGCACGCCACCCGTGGGCACCGGAATGGGCGGCAGCGCCGGCAGCGCGATCGTGGGCAGCGGCGGCAGCGCCGGCAACGGCGGCGGCAGTGTCGGCAAAGCCGGGAGCGCCGGCAGCGCAGGAATGGGAATGTTGATCGGCGCGATCGGCAGTAGCGGCGCGCTCAGATTGACCGCGAATGCGCCGGCGACGCCGAGCCCATCGTCGCCACCGCCGCCTGAAATGGCAGTCGCGGTGAAGCTCGCGATCCCATCACCGCCAAGCAGCGCTTGCACTTCGATCTCGGGCGCGGTGACCTGACCGCCGATGAACGCCTGGTTGGTCTGGCTCGTGATGTTCGCCGCAGCAGCAACGCCCAGGGCCGTCGTGGAATCGACCGCGGCTGCGTCGGCAAAGGCATCGGCATCGGCCGTCAGCGTTGAAGTGACGCTGACCGTCCCGTCTGCGCTGACGTCGGCACCGGTCGTGATGCCCGCGAGCGCCGAGTTGAAATCGAGGTTGATCGCAGCCGCAGCCGCCGCACCCACGGCGCCGGCCGCCGTGCCCAGGCGACTCGTATCGACGAGGTCGCGTACCGACGATGGCATACCCGGCTGCAGGACGTGCGGGTCGACCACGTTCGAAGTGGGCGCGAGGTCGATGCGGCCGGTGTCGTCGACCGCATTCGAGCGCGTGCCGTAAAGCCGCAAGGTGTTCGCGTCCACCACGCGCACGAAATAGGTCTCGCCATCCTCCAGCGCGCCGATGGTTTCGTCGTCCTCGCCGATGCCGTAGACCACCGCATCGCCGGTGGCCAGTCCATGGCCGGTGACCGTCAACGTGTCGGCCGTGCCGTCCACGTCCGCCATCGGATCGACTTCCAGCCCCGGCCGCAGCGCCGCGAACGCTTCGTCCAGCACGCGATCGAGCTTGATCGGCAGGAGGACGTCGTTGGTCGCCACGCCTTCGGCGCTCGCGATCGCGTCGGCATCCATGAATGTATCGGTGAGCGCGGTGACCGATACGCTGCCCGCCACGTCCATGGCCGCGCCCATGAATGCGCGTGCGCCGCCTTGCATCAAGCCAGCGGCAACCGCTGCCCCGACGCCGAGCTCTTCGGTATCGCTGTTCGCATTGGCCGTATGGGTCGCGCGCGCAAAGTGATCGGCGCTTACGATCAAACCACCCGTCAGGGTCGATGTCGTCGTACTGTTGGCGATGTTCGCCGTCGTGGTTGCGTTGCTGATCAGCACCGCCACCGCCGCGCCGACGCCGGCCGCGGCCGTGGCTCCCGCCTCGGGCTGTGCTTGCGTCAGATAGTCGCCGGCCGCAGTCACGGAGATGTCATCCGCGCTGGTCATCGCGACATCCTGGATTTCCGCCGTGGTCGCGAACAGATTGGCGTTCACTTCCACCGATGCGCCGACGCCCAATATCGTGCCGGCGTCGATATGCGGCGCGGCGTCGGTCAGATTCTCCAGGTTCGCCTCGGCGCGCACGGTGAGATCGCTATCGACACCGAACGTGAGGGTGGCGCCATCGGCAATGACCGCGTCTGCACGTCCCAGCGCGAACGTCACGGCGACTGCGCCCGATACCCCCACGGCCTGCACGCCATTGCCCGATACGGCCTCGGCGCGCAACGTGTGCGTTTCGTCTCCGGACGTATCCGAAATCACTTCGATGCCGTTGGCCGTCGCATTGCCGGCGATCGATGCGACCGTATCGGATTGCTGCGCGTTGACCGCGATGCCTGCGGCGACACCGACGAGATTGAGCACGGCGCTGGCGCTCGCGAGCGCGGTCGAATCGACATCGCTGGTGGCGCTGACAGTGAGCGAACCACCGGTCGACGCGACGGTGGCGCCCGCCAGCACCGCGGCCGTCGATGCCGCGGTCGATAGATTGACGGCGAGCGCGGCCGCCTTGCCCTGGGTGTGATTGGCGGCGAGCTCGATGATGCTTCGCGTGTTGACGTCGGGATCGGTGGTCGGCGGCACCGGCGAGCCGCCGAAGGCGAGGTTCGCCCGGTTGGCCAGGAACGCGATCTCGGCCGCCACCAGATCGGCGGCGTTCGTCTCGTCGGGGTCCGCACCGTGCACGCCGGCCACGCTCTCGGCTTCGTTCTCGATGTCGGCATCCGCGGCGATAACGATCGCGCCCGCTGCGCTCACGCTTCCATCCACGGTCGCGGACGCAACATCGTTGGCGAGATTGACGGCGATCGGCAGCGCGAGCGATTCGGAAGGCTCTTCCCCGGCAGCGGCGGCGGCGTTGCTGCTCGCGCGCACGATGCTCGTGCCCTTGTGATTGGCGCGCGCCGTGAGCGTACCGGCGAGCACCATGGTCGCGCCGGCATCGATCAGCACCTCGCTGCCATTGCCGGTGATCGATGCGGCGACGGTCTGCGCGCTCGCATCGATGCCCGCGAGCGACCCCGCCAAGGCGGTCACCAGCGCGGTCTGATCGCCGTCGGCGGTCAGGCTCAGATCGCGCACGCCGTTCAGCGCCGCGCCGCCGTCGATGGATGCGAGGGTCGTGTATGCCGAGATATTGGCGGCCACCGAACGGCCGACGCCGAGCTCGACGGCGACCGTCGCCGCGCCTTGCGGTTCGGCGCTGATGTCGGTGATGCTCGTGTTCTGCGCCGCGATCGTCAGGTCCGTGGCCGCGGTAAACGTCACGACCGCGCCGGATGCGATATAGGCATGGCTCAGATTGCCCTGGATCGGCCCCGCGCCGGGGATGTTCGTGTTGAGCGCGAAGGAGCCGGCGTTGATGCCGGCATCGGCCTGGTCGAGGCCCGCCGCGCCCGAGCGCGCGAGCGCAACGAGGTTACTGCCGCCGCTGGTACGGATGCCGGCGGAGGCTGCCGTGATCGTCGGCGTGCCGTCGATGAACGCTTCGTCGATGATCTGGGTGAAGTTGACGGCGACAGCGAAGCCGTTGTTGTCGAGGCTCACCGTCGGCGTTGCATTGGCGGTGGTCGTCAGGTCGAAGTCCGACTCGGCCAGCAGGCTGAGCGCACCGGCCGTCACCAGCGAACCCGATGTATCGGCGAACGCGCGCGTGGTGCTGGTGAGCGTCGTCGCGGCGATTGCCGCGGCGTCGGTTTGTGGGCCTGCGGCCGTCGCGATCCCGAGCGTCGCGAGCGTGGCCGGATTGGCCGCCGCCCCGGCGGGCGTCGAGTTCGCCGTGGTCGTGATCGTGCCGGTGGCTTCGGCGTGCACCGTCAAATTGTCCGAGGCGGTCACCGCCGCGGCATCCTCGATGGACGCTTGCGTCGTCGCGATGATCACCGGGATCGCGGTCGTCGTGCCGACCGTCGTCGTCGCCATGATGCCATCGGCCGTGGCATTGACGATCGTATTGGTGGCGGCATCGAGCGTCACGTCGCCGCCTGCGGAGACCGTCGCGTTGTCGAGAAGGCGGCTGCGCGCCGTAGTGTTGATTACCGGCGAAGCGATGGCGAGCTCGCCCGCGACCGGCACCGTGGCGGCATTGGCGAGCACGGTCGAGTTCACGTTGGACGCCGCGTTCGCCGTGAAGGCGCCCGAAGCGGTGATGCTGGCCGCACCGGTGACCGCGATCTCCGCCGACACGTTGGCGACCAGAGTCGCTGCGGGGATATTCGGCAGCGGATTGGTCACGTCCGACACCAGCGACGCGGTCGCCGTCAATGCGATGTCGTCGCCGGTCAGGCTCGCGCCGTCGATGTTGATCGCCGCCGCGACATTGGCGAGCGGCAGCGTATCGGGCGTAGCCAGGCTGCCCAGCGTCGCGAGCGCGTTGAACGTGATGTCACCCGCCGTCACCGTGACGCCCGGGTCGACGCTGATCGTCTCGGCGTTGATCGTGAGCGGATTGCCGCTCAAGCCCATGCTGCCCGTAATCGTTACTTCGTCCTTGCCGGCCTCGCCGTTCACGATGAGATCCGCGTTCAACGCGAGCGCCTGGATCTCGAGCCGGTCGGTGTCCGAAACGATCGGAATGCCAAGATCGCCGCCGAGGTTGATCGTGAGCGAGTTCGCGGGCTTGGCGAAGGTGACGCTCTCGAAGGTGGGAATCGCGTCCGTGCTCGCCAGCGTGAGCTGCGTGCCGAGGTCGGTGAGGCGCGCGTTGTCGGTGAGATTGCTCGTGCGGATGACGCGATCGGTTACGGACAGGTTGTCGAAGATCGGCTCGAGCCCCGCGTACGCGAGCACGTCGCCATCGCGCTCGATCGTGCCCGCGCTGGCGCTGATCGCGGTGTAGACGACCGAGGCGAACGAGCCACCGGCGAGCACCAGGCTGTCGAACCCGCCCGCGCCGCCATCGATGAGCCCGCTTACGTCGCCGCCGTCGAAGATCGTGAACGTGTCTTCGTTGTCCGCCGCCCCTTGCAGGTATTCAACATCGTCGAAGCTCACCAGCCCGGCCGCGCCCGCATCCTGCCCGGTGATGCTCCACGCCGTATCGCCCTGCGGCCCCGTGAGCTTGTCGTCCCCCTTGCCCCCGTCGAACGCGACCGTGATCTTGTGCAGCGTGTACTCGGCGCCGATGTCGACGACCAGCGTATCGCCGAGATCGCTACCGGTGACGGCGACATGAATGTCGCCGTCGAGCGCCTGCTCGCCGAGAACGGAACCCGAAGCGTTGTCGAGCCACTGCAGGACTTCCGATTCACCGACCTCGGCGATGCGCAGCATGGTGTCGAGTGCGCCGCCCGTTGCACCGATGTCGACGTAGACCGTTTGTCGAGCGGCTCCCGAGAGAAAGCTTTGAGCACCCGCCGAGAGGTCGATCGCCGGCACCTGCTCCGTCGCGCCCTCGGCGCTGACTGCCATGCCGGTTTCATTCGATGCGGGCGGCGAAGCGGCCGCGCCGATCGGCAGGTCCGCCGACAACAGCAGCCGCTGCTCGAGGTGCTCGAACTCGAATCGGCTTCTCGAGAAAGCGGTGCGGGAACTTCGCTCGATGGGATTGAATGCGCGCTCTACCGCTGATGCAATCGCAGAACACGCTGATGCGACATGACTGAAAACAGGACGCGAACGAACGACGCACGTCTTCATGACTCAATCCCCCGTCCTGCGTTTCACAACTTCTTTTTTTCAAGCTAGCACGCTGCTCGGCTCGCTTCAAGTGAACTGATCGGCACAACGTGACGTTTTTCTGCTGACCGTGTGAGCATTCGACTTTCGTCGTTCAGAAAATGAATGGGTTACGCAGCCGACTGTACTGAAGTCGTAGTCACCGTCGGCTGCCTGCGTGCGAGCATCGCAGCGCCATGCAAACGCAGCCGATGCCGAGATCGTAACGGGGGCGGGAGATCAGAGAAGGCGTTGGGTCGACGCTGAAGGCGGCGAAGAGAAAGCAGTCTTGCGCGCGCCTGGTATTTTCGCAGTGCGCGCGCGCACGCGCGTGCGCGTTGCAACCTGCGGGCCCGTGTGGCGCGCGCTCCGAGGCACACGCTCGCACGTTGGCGTTGCCTTGCTGTCAGCGAGGTTTGCCGCCGACGATGCGCGGCAGCTATGCCGTCGCTCGAGTCGGGGATTGGTTGCTGCAATCCCGATTGGGTGCAGGCGCCTAGATGATGCTCACGACGTGCAGGCTGCTCGCCTGGGGTCCTTCGTCGCCTTCTTCTTCGCTGAATCGAACTTCGGTTCCCACCGCGATGCGCTCGAAGTCGTCGTTGAGCACGCTGTTGCGATGGAAGTAAATCTGGCGGTTGTCGTCCACCGTCCGCAAAAAACCGTAACCATCCTCCGCGAAGAGCTTGTCGACGATGCCACGCGCCTGGCCGTCGGCGGCGTGGACCTTCTGCTCGTTGCGGCGCAGCGCCGCCGTCCGTTTCAGTTGCCGCTCGATCGCTCCGAACGCGGCATTGATGACCGCGGGCAGCTGAGTCGCCATGTCGACGATCTCCTTCTGCTTGGTTGCGGCCAGATCGTGCTGCGGCGGAATACGAACCTCCACCGTGACGCTATAGACATTGCCTTTGCGGTGCGAGCCTTGTTCCTGCTTCAGCGCCACGTGACAGCGCGTGATGCCCTGCGCGAATCGTTCCAGCTTGCCCGAGCGCTCGGCGATATAGTTCTCGATCCACTCGGACCGATCCACGGCGTTGAAGATGATCTCGGGGACAAGCTGGGATCCGGGTGCATTGGAGCCGGAACGCGTTTCACCTCGGCGCATGGGGGCCTCCGCTATAGAATGCTCTGCCTGGGCCATCGGGCCTTCCGCCCCGACCTTGCTTGCACGAGCCATTCCCGTGCGCCCTGGCCTTGGCCGCCCAAGGCAGCGCGCACAAGCCCCCGCCGTGAATCGAGCCGCGTTCGCTCGATCCTCGCGCGCAGCCGATCGGTCCTAACCGTTCAGCGCACCGTAGCGCGTCTCGTACTCCTTGATCAGACGCGCGAGCAGATCGCTCAGGCGCTTGGCCGCAAACGGGCTCAGAATGATTCGGTGTTCCAGCTGAACCTCGAAGTCGCCCGCGCCGCGGTCCCAATTCTGGTTGACCCCGAAGTTCAGCACCACCTCTTCGCGGGTGCTGGTCGCATTCGCGACGTTGCAATACGAGCTCTTCAGGTGGCTGGTATTCCAGCTGACGCGTGCCGCGCTGGGTTCCGCGCGCTGTGCCGATTCCTTTTCCGTTGCTTCCGGTGCCTTTGCCATGCCATCTCCCTTCGATTGAACAAAACGAACTCACACGCACATCGGCCGCAACACGCGTAATGCGTGCTGACGTCGCTGCCTACGCCGCCAGTGTAATCCCCAGGCCCGGGCCTGGATCGTCTGCGCAGCCGGCCCCGTCTGGCTGCTTGTTTGGCTGCTTGCGTTTGGCTGCTTGTGTTTGGCTGCTTGTTATCGCGCCGGCCGCGGCTGCACAGCACCTCGCGGGGAAGTCTGTACGGTCGGTTTCGGCGTACGGCGCCCGCCGTTGGTATCGGCGCCGATATTCGGGAAGCTTGCCTTGCAGCGAATTCCCGCGGGGATCTTCCGGTCCTTGTTCTGCATTTCGAGACGAACGCCGAACGTGCCGCTGGCGGCGTCGAGCACGATATCGACGACCTTCACGGTCGCGCGGAGACGCGTGCCGGCCGGAACCTCCGGCAGGATCGCCACCGACTGCCCGCGCTGCACTTGCCCGTAGGCCTCGACGGGGAGGAGGACTTCCGCGTAAAGTACGTCGATCTCCGCAAGCTTCATGAGAGGCTTCCTGCCGACACCCGCTTCGGCGAACTCGCCCGGATGCAGTATGCGCTCGGTGACAACCCCGGCGATGGGACTGCGGATCGTCTTGAGCCGGATGATCTCTTGCTGGCGCTGGTATTCGAGCTTCGCGAGCATGCGATTGTCGGACGCATCGCGAAGCTCCGCTTCCGCCAGCGCCTTCTCGGTGGCCGCTTCGTCGCGCGCCTGCTCGGACATGAACTTGTCGCGGTGCAGTTCCTCGATCCGCCGTGCCTTGCTGGAGCTGAATTCGACGCGCGACTTGCCGGCGATCACGGCCCCTTCCATTTGCGAACGTTGCTTGGCGATCGCGGCCTGGATCTGCTCGACGGAGGTATCGAGCACAGCCACTTCCTGACCCTTTCGGACGAAATCGCCACGATCGACGTTCATGCGATCGATCAACCCTTCGAGCGGGCTGCGCAGCTCGATCACCTGCTTGGGCTCGATGACGCAGTCGAACTCGGCGGCTGTAGCATGCAATCCGGCACCTGCCAGCACCAGCACGACGCTCAGCCGTTTCATTGCAGCGCGCATGTCGCAACGGTGCCGGACGGATGCCGCGCTCGATTCATCCACAATGCCCATCGCGTTGTTCATCGACGGCCGGACAATCCCGGCCGCGCGATACTCCCTTTGTTGTGTCGGGCCGCAGGCGTTCGCCGCGGCCCGACCGGCGGATGACATTATGCATCACGCACGATCGACGGCCTGCCTCCGCCACCAATTCTCGAGCCAGCCGAGGTTGCCGCCGACGGCAACGATCTCCTGCAGGACTTCGGGCAGCGGCAAGAAACGCTGCTCCAAGCCGCGCGTGCGGTTGACCCAAAGGCCTCGGGCGAAATCGACCTCGAGCTCGTCCCCGGTGGCACACAACTCGGTGACGCCGCTACAGTCGGTCAGCACACGCACGCCGCAACCGATGGCGGCGCGATAGCCAAGATAGGGCATGGATTCGCAGACGAGGCCCAGACCCAGCGCCTGCATCGCGATGTAGCCGTTCATCTTCGGCCCCATGCCGAACTTGCGCCCGGCGACGATGATGTCGCCGGCGTGCGCACGCTCGTGAAAGCCCGGATCGGTTTCCTCGAAAAGATGAGGAACGAGCTTCTTCGGATCGAATTCTCGACTCGTGATGAGCCGATCGGGAATCACGCCGCCGGCATGCGGCACGTTGTGGCCGAGCCGGTAGCAGCGGCCTTGCAGAAGCCACGAGAACGCAGTCATGAGCGCCGCCGAGCGCCTGGTCGCAAGCGGCCGAAGCGACAGTCCGATTCGAATGGCAGCACCGGCAGGCGCCGCGCCAGAACGCCGTAGTGATATTCGAAGTTGCCGAACACCGCGTTCAACGCCTCGGCTGCGCGAACGCACGCGGATCGGCGATAACGCCCGCGATCGCGGATGCGGCCACTGTCGCCGGGCTACCGAGATAGAGCTTCGCCTGTTTCGAACCGAACCGGCCCGCATTCGTGTTCGACGCGGTCGAGATCGAGACCTCGCCGTCGTGCAGCGGTCCGACCACCGCATCGTTGCACGGACCGCAGCCCGCCGGAAGCAGGATCGCGCCGGCCTGTACGAACACGTTGAGCAAGCCTTCCGCTGCCATGCGACGCGTGGTCTGTTCGGTGCCCGGGGCGACGAACATGCGAACGCCCGGTGCGATCCGGCGCTCCTTCAGAAACGCCGCCGCGGCCACGAAATCCTCGTACATGCCCGAGCCGCAAGCGCCCAGAAAGACGTGATCGACCGGCTGCCCGGCCGCTTCGCCGACATCCACCGAAGTCTGGATGCCATCCGGCCGCGCGACCTGGGGCTCGAGGCGGCCGATGTCCACGGTTACCTCGTGCTCGTATGCGGCATCGGCATCCGCGTAGACCGGCGTGAACGTGCGTTGCGCCCGCTTCTTCGCAAACGCGAGGATAGCCTGTGAGGGCGGAAAGAACACGCCGTAAGCGCCCAACTCGGTCGGCGAATTGCAGAGCGCCGCGCGTTCGTTCAAGCCGAACTGCTCGATATCGCCGGCGAATTCGACCACCCGATAATCGAAGTCGAAATCGAGCGTTCCGTCCCGGGTCAGCCGCGCGAGATAGAAGCCGACATCCCGCGCGTAAACGTGCGGCTCGAGCTCGCCCTGGAGCGTGATCCGCACGCTGCGGGGAACGCTCACCCAGTTGGTGCCGGTCGCGAGCACGCGGCTGATCTCGGCCCCCATGCGAAAGCCGAATGCGCCGATGGCGCCGGCATTGGTGGAGTGACGGTCGTTGTCGAAATAGAACATGCCGGGCAGGAGCATCCCCGATTCCATCGGGAAAATATGGCCGTGACCGCCGCGTCCCACGTCGAAGAACTGGCCGACTCCCCATGCCTTGGCCGCGTTGCGGTTGATGACGCCGAACTCGGCCGCCCGCGCGCTGCCGTAGAGAACCTCGTGATCGGTCACCATCACGACCTTCTCCGGCGTGGCCAGCCGGTCGATACCCAACGCGTCGAGCTCCCGCTTCGCGCCGCGCACGAGCCCGTCGTGGATCATGATGAAATCGGGAACCGGATGCACCACGTCGCCCGGCCGGACGGATGCGCGCCCGGCGGCGCGTGCGAGAACTTTTTCGACTGCGGTCATGCCCATGGTCATTTGGCTTGCGTGACTGGCGGATACATATACCTTGGGAGTGTATGTGTGGCCTTCGGGCCAATGCAACGTGTGTTTGCCGCAGGGCCGAATGGGATCCGTCGAGCAGGAAGTTGCTTCCAGCGCATGGTCCGCCTCCACCGCACCATGACAGGCAAGACCAGCGCGGGTCGGTAACCCGGCCAACGACCGAATCGGGGCGAAGGAAACTCAATCCCTGAACAACCGCTCGTACATCCGCCCGAGCGTCGCGGTGTCCGCAGCATCGAGCGGCGGCAGATGCGGGCACGCAGCGATCTCCTCCACCTCCGCGACGCTCTTCACGCCTGGCACCACGGTGGCGATGTCGGGATTGTCCAGGCAGTAGCGCAGGGCCACCTGCGACATCGTTCTGAAGGGCCCCTTCCTCAGGAAAGCAAGCTTGTGGCAACGGGCAATCGCCGGCCGCCCAGCAGGCCTTCGAAAGCACCCTCGGAACCGTCGCACGGCGCATTGAATTCCTTCAGCGCGCGCTCTTCGACCGACCTTCCCTTGGGGCAGTGATTGTTTGCGTTGGGAGCGCGTCCCTGCATGTCGCCTCTGAAATGCAACGCGCCCGAGTCGGCTATCCCATGCAAGGGCAGGGTCAGCATCGGTCCTTTAAGCGGATGAAAGAACGGTGTATCGACGAGCAGCCAAGTCGGCTCTGTACCGATGCCCCGGTACTTCGAAAGGCGCGGGTCGGTGTCGCCTTTTTCCAGGTAGACCACTCCGGGGGATTTCAGGTCGACGGTGTTGTTCTGCAGCGCATCGGCAAAACCTTTCTTGCTGCCCTTGAACACCAGCGGCACCTGTGCGTTTCCGAGCCGCAGCCGGTCCCCGGTCTTGACCGCCGCAGGATCCTGCTTCAAGGCAATCGCGCGGATCTCGGTTTTGAGGTCCGGGATCTTGCACTCCGGGTGGGCGACGTAATCCAGCTCCACCAGTTCCAGGGGTTTGTCTTTCTGGCTGAGATCCCATTGCAGTTTGTCCGAGCCCCCGAAGATATGACAGGAGGCGCAGGCAACGGCGCCGTTGGACGAAGTGAGCGTTGCGTCGTAAAGGTATTGCCTGCCGTAACGGACGGCTTGCTCCTCCGGGTTGAACATTGCGTACTCGGAGATCTTCTCGAGCGCTGTCGCGGTGATGCGATAGGTTACGATCTTGTTGTCGAACAAGGTGTAGACGAACAGCAGTCGGTCCGTGGGGTCCGTGGCGACTCCGACGGGTCCGCCCGCGGGCACAGCGCCCTGGTCGCGTGCCGTTCCCAGGAACTGCTGTTTCAAATCGCTGATCCGCGGCGGCTTGCCCGCGTCCAGCGACAACTTGAACTGCGACAGCTCGTTGCCGCCCATTGCCGCCACGAGGATCCGCTCCCCGTTGCGATCAAGCTGCAGGGCGCCGGGCAGTGCCATTCCCGGAGTGACGCGAGCCGACTGGAACGCCTTGCTGTCCAGGTTGATCCGATGCACTCCGGGCCCGGCAGTCCCGTTCAGGTCGACGACCGTCAGTTGGTTGGTGACGAACCGGCCTTTCAGCTTCTCCTCCATGGGCTGCGTATTGTTGGACTCCAGCCCGGAGATGATCAGTCGATTGTGCTTGGCGTCATATTCGGTGTTGAAAAGAATCGTCCCCAGATTCTTGATCGTTTGCGCCACCGCATGGCGATTGAACCTGGGCGTCGCGGGTTTGCCGAGTTGTAACGCGCTGCCCGCATCGATGATGAACAGATGTAAGCGTTCGGCAGAGGCACCTTGACGAAGGGTGGGCGCGGCCGAGTCAGATGGTGAGTTCGGGTTCAGGCTGGGGCTGAAAGTTCCAAGGCAACAGCGCGTCGAGATCCTTGGCTTTTGCCGAGGGCAGCACGGTGAGCACGTGGGTGAGGTAGGCGGTGGGATTGATGCCGTTCAACTTCGCGGACTCGATAAGGGTGTAGAACTGAGCGGCGCGCCGACCGCCGGCTTCGCTGCCGGCGAACAGCCAATTGCGCCAGCCCAGGCAGATGCCGCGGATCGCGTTTTCCACCGGGTTGTTGTCGATGTTCAGCACTCCGTCATCGAGGTAGCGGATGAGCGCTGGCCAACGTCTGATCGTATAGCCGAGCGCTTTTCCGATCGCACTTTTCGGTGGTGACTTTGCGTGGGTTGCATCAAGCCAGCGCTTGAATTCGGCGAGGATCGGTCCGGCGCGGGCCTGGCGCTCGGTGGTGCGCTGTTCCGCAGGCAGGTGCTTGAGCTCGGCCTCGATACCGTAGAGCCTGCCGATCTGGATCAACGCGCTCTGGGCGATGGGGGAGTCGGTGGCCTTTGCGATTTCGTAGAAGGGGCGGCGTGCATGCGCCATACATCCGGCCTCGATCACGTTCGCGCGCTTGAGCACGTTGCTGTATCCCGAGTAGCCGTCTACGACCAGCGTTGCGGCAAACGGGGTGAGGAAACGGCTGGGATGCTCGGCTGGGCTGCGCGGGCATCGGCGCGGTGTGCAGTGTCTCGCAGTGCCGGCAGCAGTATTTCGGGCGCACGTGCCGGCGCACGAAGAACTTTGCTGGCACGATATCCAACTGCTCGCTCACCTCTTCACCGATTCTGGCGAGCCCCTGACCGCACTTGGGGCAGTCCTTCGATTCGAGATCGTGCAACACCTCCAGGCGCGGCAACGACTCCGGCAGTGGGCGGCGTTTGGGCTGGCGCTTGTCTCGGTCATCGGCTTGGCCCGATCCGAGCTTCTTCTTCTCGGCTTCCAGCGCATCGACTCGTGCTTGAAGGGCGGCGATGTCGCCATCGAGCTCGGATTCCCACAGCGAGAGCTGTTCAGCCGACAGTGCCTCGGTGTCCGCGCCGAAGCGCCAGCGCTTCAAGCGTGCGAGCTCGAACTTCAACTTCTCGATGAGCGCACTGTGCTCCCGGAGCTGCGCATCGCGCTCGTCGATCAGGTGTTGCTTGCATTGGAGTTGCTCATCGCGCACCCTGAGCTCTTCACGCAGCGAGACGATCAGCGCGTGCAGCTTCTTCTTCGAGGTCGGCAATGCGGTGGGCATAAATGCACAACGCGCCCACAGTGGGCGCGTTGACATCGGCAACAAAAAACTCTTCGACTACGCGATCGACACCGACAGCTTCTCCGGTACGCGCACCCGACGCCAATCCAAGCCTTGCGTGAGCACCACGAACTGCGCCTGCGTCAGCTCGATCATCCCTCGGTCGTTGATCTGCGGCCACACAAACCCCGCCTTCTCCAATCGACGGTAGTGAATCCAGAACCCAAGACCGTCCCACACCAACATCTTGAGCTTGCCCGCGCCCTTGCCACGGAACACGAAGCACTCCCCACTGTACGGATCGCGACCAAGTCCATGTTGCACACGAGCCGCCAACCCGTCGAACGAAAGCCGCATGTCCACCGGCTCGAACGCCAGCCAGATCCGTATCCCGGTGCTCAGCATGGCAGCACCTCCAGTAGCCGGATCAGGCGCGCAAGCGACGTCTCATCAAGCCCATCGCCAAACCTCAGACGCCGGCCACTTGCAAGGACAACCTCCACAGGCTGCGCCAACACATCGGCGCGATCATGCACTCTCGCCGATGCGACCGACCCCGATCCTTCCGCAATACGCACCGGAACAACATGCGGCATCAACGGCGCCGTCCACCCATGATCACCGAGCTTGCGCCGCCAGCGGCGAAACGTCTCGTACGAAATCGACTCGCGCTTGCAGTATGCCTCCTGCGTCAAACCACTCGCTCTCCAACCCTCAAGCTGCTGCACCCGCAAACCCCTGCGTTCCTCTCGCGTCATCCTCGTCTCCTTCTACGAAAAAGCAGACGAGTCTGTTCACCCCTCCTTCAGCATTCAATGTGGATTCGCCGCACGCTTACGAACAGATCGTTGTCGGCGACCGAATAATTCAGTTTTTGCGACCAGTCCTTGCCATTCAAATCGAGCCACTTGCCCTGGTCGTTCTGCTGCACGATCAGCATCGGTTCGGGATGGCCGACGCCGTCGGAGCTCCACTTTTCGCCGATCAGAGCGTCGAAAGGCACCGGCACGGCCGAAGTGCGGTTGCCGGACTTGAAGGCGGTGGCGAAGACCCGACTGCCGTCGCGATTCACCGCCAGCGACCGTACCGAGTCGGTGAACAGATTGATGACACGATCTTCACGATGCTGACCGAATCCGAGATGTGATGAACAATGAAGACAGCTTCGTGGGACCGGTCAATATCGGCAACCCGGTGGAAATAACGATCAACGCGCTCGCGCAGAAAGTGCTCGAGCTCATACCCGAAAGCAAGAGCCGCATCGTGCACGAACCCCTGCCGCAGGATGATCCCAGGCAACGCAAGCCCGACATCTCGCTGGCCAGGGAAAGGCTCGGCTGGGAACCCACGACGCCGCTCGATAGCGGGCTTAGATCCGCCATCGCTTATTTTCGAACGATCGTCGCGCCACACTAAGCGCCGAACCAAAATCACGGGCGGTCCCCGACGTTCGCCGCCAACGGACGGTTCGCTCGCAATCCTCGCGGCAAAAACGTTCATCGCACGCCGCATGGCACGCGACGGCCGCATCCATGTGCGACTTTCGTCACGGAGTTGACCGACTCCGCTCTCCCACTGCCGCGCGACTAAGGCCTGTGCGCATCCAGCCGTATATCTCCCAGGACCTGGGCCTCGGCGGCCCCCCCGAGGAGAACCAACATGCTGCGGCTCACCCTGCTCTTATGCCTTGGCAGCCTGCTATCGGCCGCGTTGGTGGCGATGACGGTCACGCGCTCCCTGGAACTTGTCGCAGCGATCGAGCAAGCTTTTGAGAACCCACAGCGCCGCGGCACCGCGGCCGACATATGCGTGACGGCCATGAAGGTATGCGTCGCGTTCGTGATCTGCGGAGCGCTGACTTTTCGGCTCGCGCGTCAACTACCCTTTTCGCCGTAGCCGAGTTTCAGCACCGGCTCATCCATTCTCGATGAGCTTCGATACCGCCAGACTCTGGCCGCCGGCCGTCGGCAGAAACATCGACTTGCCGCCGGCGCCGCCTGCGACGATCACGACGAGGTCAGACGGTTCGCGAATGATGGGGACCATGGAGCTGTCGTCGCTGCGATCGACGAACTCGGGAAACCGCGGTCCCTTGGACTTGCCGCGGTTCTTGACGAGCCCCCACGGCTGACGCGCGCGTTCGAATAGTGCCTCTTGCAGCCGGCACTTGCTCCACCCGGCGGAGGCGATGTGCTGAGCATGCTCGATGCCGAGCGCGAGCACCGGCGTGCCTTGCGAATACAGGTTGTTGACGCCGAGCGTCGCCATACAGGAAGCGAAGGTGTGCACGATCTCGTCCGCATCGGTCTGGACGTTCTCGGTCATGCTGTGGGGTGCCTCGGTATTGACGACCGTCACTACGCTCTGCTCACGCTCGAAACCGCGCTCTACGTGCAGAGGCTCCCACGGATTCGCTTCCTCGTACTCGGCGACGCAGTAGGTGTACTTGCCGGGATGGCCGGTTTGCGACGCGTCCACACCCGGGCCTGCGCCCCCGATGTTGATGAGCACCAGCCGCAGGGCCCGTCCGATGGTCGCATTCGCGCGCCAGCCCGGCCCGAACAGACCGCGGCCGCAGTTGATGCGCAGACGCTCGACCACCGGCCCGTTGACGATCATGAGCGGCGCGCCGGCGTGCGTCGTCGTCTGGCGGTGAGCCAGACCGTACTCGGGCTCCGACACGGCTTGCAGTGCCGCCACCACGACCGGCAGGTATTCCGGACGGCAGCCGGCCATCACCGCGTTGACCGCGATCTGCTGCATGCTGGCCCTGCCCATGCGGGGCGGGACGATGCTGATCACGTCGGATGGGTCGCGCCACGGCATGCCGCCGAGCATCGCCTGCACGCGCGATCGCGTGGGCGGCACGACCGGCAGGCCGTCGCTCCATCCGCGCTCGTAGAAGTAGTCGTTGATCTCGTCGAAAGCCCTGTCCGATTCGACGATGGGCGGGGAAACATGATTCATGCTGGCGTGCGCCCCCGATCTTCCGCTACCGCGGCATCACGCCGCGAGGCAGAGGGTACTGCTTGCCCTCGAATTCCCTTGCCAGCCCGCCGGCCTCCGTCGTGAGAACACGCGCGCACTCCTGCGCGATATCCCGTCCGGCTTGCACGATGCGCGATTCATCGCGATGACCCACGGGATGGGGAATGACGATGATCGGCAGGCTCATGTGGCCGATGCCCTCGGCGACGACTTGGGCCAGCGGTGCGAAGGCCGTGCTGACGACCGTAGCCGTCGGAATGCCGAGCTCTTCGAGCGCGACCGCGTCACGCGCGGTCCAGGGGGTCGAAGAGCCTCAATGGCCCACATTGAGCGCCATGTGCTGGCCCGCTGCGTGGATGTCGCGCAGCAGGCGCTGCACTTCCCCGTCTAGGAAGATACTCTTCGCCCCTGCCGCGGCGTAGAGACGATCCAGCGCGCGCGTACATCGTGAAGCGACGTAGGCGATATCGCGCCGGTTGCGCGCCCGCAGGTCGAGGCTCATCTGCCCGCCCTGCCGCGCGATCTCCATCGCTTCGCGGCAATCCCGCAGCATCAGCGCCCGCGCGGCGTCGATCTCCGCGGCCGACTCCGCCACGCGGATGTGGATGGCGCCTTCGTGTACTGATCGGCGTTCGCCACCCGAGCGCTCCCGCATGTTCTGCACGATCAACTGCAGCGCCCGCTCCGCCATGCCGACGAGCGGAGCGGCGAGCGAGAACGGAACGGTGGCGTGGCGCGGCAGTCGGTAGAGCGCGCCGCCGTTGAACGCGCTGCCCGGTCCGGTCCCGTTTCTCAGATCCCGGTCGCTCAGGGTGCGGTGCTCCGGCACGAACACCTCGCCCTTCAGCTCGAAGTCCTTGCTGCCCGTGCCGCTCATCCCCATCACATGCCAGCCGTCGATGAGTGCGTAGTCCGACTTCGCCACGAGGAACATGTGCAGCTCGGGCGGCTCACTGTCTCCGGGAACGAAGCTCCTGACGAGGGCCCAGTCGGCGTGATCGCAGCCGCTGGAAAAGGGCCAGCGCCCGGAGAGCCGGAAGCCGCCATCCACGCGAAACGCCCTGCCCGCGGGAAGAAAACCGGAAGAAACCAGGCTGTCGGGCGACGCACCCCACACGTCCTGCTGCGCGCGCCCGTCGAACATCCCGAGCGTCGCGCAGTGGTCCGAGAAGATGCCCTGGATCCAGCCGGTCGAGCCGCAGCCCTCCGCGACCGTGGCGGTGATCAGGACGGCCTCGTCGAGCGGCAGCTGATAGCCGCCCAGAGCCGCCGGCTGGAGGGTGCGGAGCAGTCCGGCCTCGCGCAGATCGTCGATGCTTTCCTGCGGGATGCGCCTCGCCTTCTCGGCTTCCGCCGCCCGCGCCCGGAACACCGGCGCCAGCTCGCGTGCGCGGGAGAGTAGTTGCGCGCCTTTGGCTGTGGCTGTCGTCCCGATATCAAGCATTTGAGGCTAGTCCGGACCTAGCTCCCGATGGGCGTTGCACTGCGAGTACATTATGCCGCCGGTCGCGCCATCGCTGCGCGCAAACGAGCGAGGTTTATACCCGGGTTCACAACTGGCCGGCGCTTGTCTGCGGCACAGCCACTGTGTAGACTGATGTGTGAGGAGCTACACATGGCAACCAATCTTTCATTGGATCCAAAACTGATCGAACGTGCGCTGCAGGTCAGCGGCGAACGAACCAAAAAGGCGGCGGTGACCCGCGCTCTGGAAGAGTTCATCGCCCGCCGCCGGCAGAAGCGGCTGGTCGAGCTGCTGGGTAAGCTCGAATGGGACAGCTCGTTCGACTATAAGGCCGAACGCACCCGCAGGTGAGCTTGCTCGTCGACACCAGCGTCTGGTCGCTCGCCCTGCGGCGCGACGCGGACTCCAGTGCTGCGCACGCCCGCTTCCTGCGCCACGCCCTGGAGAGCGACGAGATGGTCCTGACCACAGGGCTCATCCTGCAAGAACTGCTGCAAGGATTCTCAGGCCCGCGCGCAAGTAACGCGATCATCGAGCAGTTCACGGCATTGCCGTTCGTCACGCCAGATCGGCAGGATCATATCGACGCCGCGGGATTGCGGAACCGCTGCCGTCGCGCCGGCTTGCAGATTGGCACCATCGATGCCCTCCTCGCCCAGCTGTGCATGCGTCACGAACTGACGCTGCTAACGACTGACAATGACTTTGTAATGGCTGCCGCACACTGCCCTTTGCAGGTTTGGCGATCCCCATGAAGACGGGGTAGCGGAAATCCGTTTGTCGTTGATTTCTTGTTCTTGTATTGGTCGGGGCGAGAGGATTTGAACCGCCTTCAGGCATTCGGGGACCAGTCACAAGTCCATACCGGTTCGTGAGCGGCAGCGCGCCCCCGCATCCGCATACGCCCGGGATTGAAACGACGAACGCAATTCGGAACAGGAACTGGCAGGCATACTCGGAATGAGGCAGACTTGCCGCTATCCTCCTTCGGCCTGGTTCAATGGACTTTCCGCGCAGAGCTCCCGGCCGCGGCATCACTGGCACTCCATACGTGCCGATCCGTGTTTCTTTGATGAAAACGGCGCACGCCGTGTTCTGGGATACCCGAATCCAGCCGGTTATCGCTGTGACGCTCCCGGTTGCTGTGGCGCTTCCGGTGAAGCGGGCAAACGATGGCCTTTTCTTCTATACTGACAAGACGTCAGCCGTAACACTGGCGGCCAAATATGCAGGGCTGCGCTAGTGAGGAACACGTTATGACTCAAGATTCAAAAATTATTCCGGTTGAAGGATCCAAATCGGGCGATATTGCACGTGCCTGGCAGCGCCCGCGTGAGATATCCCTCGAAGAGGTAACCGATGCAATCGTTCGCCTTTCGTGCACCGACGAAGTGACCCTATTTACCCTCGCGAGCGAAGGCAAGCTGTGGACCATATTTCCGTATGCAGCCACATACCAAGGTGTGCCAGAAACTGAGGCGTGGGACGACGTCCAGGAGGCACCGAACCGCACGCTGACTGATGAAGAACACGAGAAGTGGCTCCGTGAGTAACGGTTTCACCTCGTAGCTCGCCTGTGGGTGGCGAATTCGTAGTATGAAGGAATCGATCAGCTCGATGCAGTCCTGCACACCACGGCAGGCATGATACCGTTCCACCCATGCGCGATCTGCTCCTCCTGGCGATCCACCTGGTCGTCACCGTAGCGAAACTCCTGCGCCCGGGTGGTCTACGCACGGTCGCCGCTGAATCATTGTTGCTCAAGCAGCAGATCATCATCAGAGATTGACAAGGACGTCGTTCGCCGCGTCCTGGCACAACACTACCGGCCGGATGACGCTGGATCCAATGGCTCCTCCTGGTTGGCGTTGATCGCTCAGTCCAAGGGATAGCCTCTGGAGCCTCGACCTGTTTCGCTGCGAATCAATCCTGCTACACAGCTACTGGGTGCTGGTGATCATGGACATCTTCACTCGTCGAATCATCGGTTTTGGTGTCGCCCGCGAGTACATCGACGGCGCGACCGTGTGTCGGATGTTCAATCATGCCGTTGCCGGCGAACGTTGCGCCAGACACCTGAGCACCGATCACGACCCACTGTTCCGGTTCCACCGTTGGCTCGCCAACCTGCGTGTTCTCGATATCGAGGAAATCAAGTCCGTCCCGTGCGTCCCGGTGTCACATCCCTTCATCGAACGGCTAATCGGCACTGTGCGCCGCGAGTATCTCGATCGGCTGTTCTTCTGGAACTCCGTCGACCTGACACGGAAGCTGGCGGCATTCCGCGACTACTACAACGAATTCCGTGTCCACCGATCACTTGGCGGCACGACGCCCGCCCGGCAAGCGGGAGCGGCATCGCCGCCGCCTGCTGAGCTCAATACCTACGCATGGCGGCAGCATTGCCAGGGACTGTTCCAGACTCCGGTCGCAGCTTGATTTACCACCAATTCGCCACCCACAGGTTGGGCTACCGCGCGACCAGTCGGCAACGGCAGAACTGCGCGTACAGGGAGTCACTACTTGTATCTGCGGGAATGGTCGGGGCGGAGAGATTTGAACTCTCGACCACCGGCACCCCATGCCGGTACGCTACCAGGCTGCGCTACGCCCCGATGCGGGCCATTATACAGCGCACGCGCAGCTTGAAACCTGCGCTCGTGTCATGAGCACCTGCCGCGCGCTGCCGATCGAAGCGCCGGCCGACTCAGTGCAGCAGCTCGATGACGCTGCGGATCTCGTCACGGATGTGGTGCAGGTCTACTGCGGGACGCCGCGCTTCGGCGGCGGGCTGGGAGGCAATCTCGTCCAGCCGGTTGCGGGCGCCGCTGATGGTGAAGCCCTGATCGTAGAGCAGCTCGCGGATGCGGCGGATGAGGAGCACCTCATGGTGCTGATAATAGCGCCGGTTGCCGCGGCGCTTGACCGGCTTGAGCTGCGTGAATTCCTGCTCCCAGTAGCGCAGCACATGCGGCTTGACGCCGCACAGCTCGCTCACTTCGCCGATCGTGAAATAGCGCTTGGCCGGGATCAGCGGCAGGGTCGGCTTAGGATTGGGATTGCTGCTGTCCATCGGCGGGGTAGTGCTTGTCGACCAGCGCCTTCAATTTCTGCGATGCATGGAAGGTGACTACGCGCCGGGCGGTGATGGGGATCTCCTCGCCGGTCTTGGGATTGCGGCCCGGACGCTGGGGCTTGTCCCGCAGCTGAAAATTGCCGAAGCCGGATAGCTTGACGCCCTCGCCGCGCTCGAGGGCGGTGCGCACCTCCTCGAAAAACGACTCCACCATGTCTTTGGCTTCACGTTTGTTGAAGCCCACTTTCTCGAACAGCAGGTCGGCAAGCTCCGCCTTCGTCAGGGTACCTTTGTTCCCCTCGTTGCTGTTCTCCGGCGCTTCGTGGCTGTCACCCATCCCGGTGTCGGAGTGGATGGCGGTGAAGTTCAGGCCAGAATGCATTTTTCCCCGCTCTCCCTAGCGCTACGTTCTTCAAAGAGCTACGAGCAATA
>WHTS01000020.1:29580-71956 GCA_009377585.1 Betaproteobacteria bacterium | reverse complement strand
CATGTACTACTACAGCCCGACCCTGACCGCGATAGCGCTCGGCGTGCTGGCGTTGCTGGTGGCGCTGAGCCTCGGCGTCACGCCCGTCCTGCGCCGGCGCATCGATCGCCAGTTCCTGAGCGGGGCACGCCATCAGGCGTTCGTCACCGAATATCTGGCCGGCATCGAAACGGTGAAGTCTCTTCAGCTCGAAGGGCAACTGCAACGGCGTTTCGGGCGGCTGTTCGCCGACTACCTCGCGGCCGGGTTGGACGCACGCCGGCTCGGCAATACCGTCCAGACGCTCGCCCATGCGCTGGAGCAGTTGCTGTCGGCTGCGATCCTCTGCGTTGGCGCGTGGCTCGTGATCGCGGGCGGCGATCTGACCATCGGCGGATTGGTCGCCATGCAGATGTTCGCTGGCCGGCTGACCGGCCCGATGCTGCGGGTGGTGTCGCTGTGGCAGGAATTCCAGCAGGTGCACGTGAGCGTGCGCCGCCTCGCCGACATCATGGATGTTCCGGCCGAACCGGTCGTGGTCGCGCCGGCGCGCGCTGTTAGCGGGGCAGGGCGACTCGAATGCGGCGCGCTCGGGTTTCGCCACGACGGGCGGCCGTGGCTCATCCGCGATCTGTCGTTCACGATCGAGCCCGGCCAATGCGTGGCGCTGATCGGCGCATCCGGCACCGGTAAGAGCACGCTGGCGCGGCTGCTGCAAGGCTTCTACCTGCCGACCGCGGGATGCATCGCCATCGACGGCGTCGACATCACGCACATGGCGGCCAACGAGTTGCGCGGCTATTTCGGCATGGTGCCGCAGGAGAGCCGGCTGTTCTCGGGCACGGTGCTGCAGAACCTGCTGGATGCCAATCCGGGCGCCTCGTTCGCCGACGCCGTGGCGGCCTGCAAGGCCGCGCAGGTGCACGCGGTGATCGAAGCCATGCCGCAGGGCTATCTGAGCACCCTCGGCGAGATGGGGACGGGACTGTCCGGCGGCCAGAAGCAGCGCCTGGCGATCGCACGCGCGCTGCTCAAACGGCCGCGCATCGTGATCTTCGACGAGGCCACTTCGAGTCTCGATGCCGATCTCGCGGCAACGCTGGTCGAGACGATCAACAGCCTGCGCGGCGCCGTCTCGATCCTGTTCATCGCGCACGAATGCCCGCTCGCCCTGCAGTGCGACCAGGTGATACGGCTGCCGGTCGACGGACGCGCGCATGCCTAGCCAGGCAATCCGGCGCGAGAGCGCCGCAGCCTCTGCGCGCAAGCGCGCGACCGACTACGAAACATTCGCGCCCGAGCGCCTGGTCGCTTTCGCCCGGCCGCCATCGCCTCTGCCCCGAATCACGCTCTACCTCATCGTCGCCATTCTTGCGAGCGCCGCGGCCGCCATCGCCTACGGCGAGATCGACGTCGTCGCGGTCGCGCCCGGCAAGCTCGTGCCGCAGTCGCTGTTGCGTATCGTGCAGCCTTCCGACTCGGGCGTGGTGCGGGAGATACTCGTGCGCGAGGGCGAAGCGGTGCTGGAGGGCCAGGTGCTGTTCCGGATGGACACCGAGTTGTCCGAGGCCGACGGCCGCATCCTGGAAACGGAGATTGTGTTGCGACGCCTGCAGATCCGCAGGATCGACGCGGAGCTCTCCGGGGCCGCGTTCGAGCGCAGCGACGGCGATCGCGACGATCTCTACGCTCAAGTCCAGGCGCAGTTCTACGCCCGGCGCCGCGCCTTCGAGGATTCGCTCGCTGCCGAGCGTTCAGCCCTGGCGAAGGCGCAACAGGATGTGCGCAGCGCGCAGGAAATCGAGGCCAAGCTCAAGCGCACGGCCCCGATCTACGTCGAGCAGGAGAAGGCGTGGGAGAAGCTCGCCCGGGAAGGCTTCGCCGGCAAGCTGCTCGCGCTGGAACGGCGCCGCAGCCGGATCGAGAACGAGCAGGACTTGCAGGCGCAACGCGCTACGGTCATGAGCTCTCGCGCCGCCATCGCGATGTCGGAGCGGCGCATTGCGCAGCTTGCCTCCAACCACCGGCGCGAGTTGAACAACGAGCGAGTGGAAGCCCAGGCGCAGCTCGAGCGCCTGCAGGAGGACCTTACGAAGCAGGCGCATCGCAGCGGTCAGCTCGAATTGCGGGCACCGTCCGCCGGCGTCATCAAGGATCTTGCCACCCACAGCACGGGAACGGTCGTGGCGCCCGCAACCATTCTTGCCACCATCGTGCCACGCAACGAGCCGCTGGAGGCCGAGGTATGGGTGAGCAACCTGGACGCCGGCCGTGTCGCGCCCGGTGCTCCGGTGCGATTGAAGCTCGCAGCTTTTCCCTATCAGCGCTACGGCATGCTGGAGGGCAGCGTGCGTCACATGAGCGCGGATGCGACGGAGCGCCCGGATCCCGCGAACGCGGGTGCCGTGGGGCTTTACTACCGGGCGCTGGTCAGCATCGATCGCGCAGCCGCGCCGGTCGGACTCGACCCGCAACGGCTGGTCTCCGGCATGCAGCTGGCTGCCGAGATTCATCTCGGAACCCGCACGCTGTTCGAGTATCTGCTTTCGCCGGTGCGGCGAACGCTGAGCGAAGCGGGACGCGAGTCGTGAGGGTACGCGGCGAACGCGAAATTCCTGCTTTGCGCATCGAATTGCACGCATCTCCGGTGCTGGCGTGGGCGCTTGCGCTCGCACATGCGGCCGCGGCAGGCGCGGCGATGGTCGCGCTGCCGCAATGGTATGCACGCGTGCTGGCGGGCGTGGCGCTGCTCGCAAACGCCTGCTGGACGTTGCGCCGCCATGCCTTGCTGCTCGCCCCTCGCGCCGTGGTCGCGCTCGACTTTCGTGGCGAGTGCGAATGCTCGATCGCGCGGCGCGACGGAAGCCGCCTCGCGTGCCGCGTCCAGGGCTCGTCGTATGTGTCGACCTGGCTCGTCGTGCTGCACCTGGAAGAACCGGGCCGGCGCCTGCCGCGCTACGTCGTGCTGGCGCCGGACAGCGTCGCGCCCGATCGATTGCGGCGCCTGCGCGTGCGCCTTCGTTGGGCAAGTCCGCACGAGGCGGGCATCGCGGCAAGGAACGCTCCGCTATAATCGCCGCCCATGCTGGGCATAATCGGGGGCAGCGGAGCGGGCAGATTGGCGGTGCTGGAACACGCGCGCCTGCAGGCGATCCACACCCCGTATGGCGAGCCATCCGCAGCGCTTACCTTCGGACTGCTGCGAGGCCGCGAAGTCGTCTTTCTCGCGCGCCACGGCTACGGCCACACGATTCCACCGCACGCGGTCAACTACCGGGCCAACATCTGGGCCCTGGCTCAGCAGGGCGTGCGTGCGATCGTCGCTCTCGCCGCGGTCGGCGGCATACGCGCGGATCTGGCGCCGGGCGCCATCGCCGTTCCGTCCCAGATCATCGACTACACCTACGAGCGCCGCGCGACCTTCTTCGACGGGTCCGACAGCCAGGTCAGCCATATCGACTTCACCGAGCCCTATACGCCGTCGCTGCGCGCGGCCTTGCTGCAAGCCGGCCGCAATGCCGAGGAGCCGATCGTCGACGGTGGCGTCTATGCCGCCATGCAGGGTCCGCGTCTGGAAACAGCGGCCGAGATCGATCGCCTGGAGCGCGACGGGGCCGACATGGTCGGGATGACGGGCATGCCCGAAGCGGCGCTTGCGCGCGAGGCGTCGGTGGCCTATGCGACGCTTGCAGTCGTGGCGAACTGGGCGGCGGGACGCGCCTCGAGCCGCAGCGGGATCGTGGTGGCGGACATCGGCACGGTGCTCGATGCCGCAATGGCGCGGGTCGTCCGGATATTGCTGCAGCTCGAGGTGCCTGATGGCGGTGAGGTCCGTACTTAGGATGGGAAGTCCGCTCCTGCTGGAGCGATCGCGCGAGGTCACGCAGTTCGGCACGGCGGAGCTCGACGCGCTTCTCACCGACATGCTCGATACGATGGAGGCGTTGAACGGCGCTGGGCTCGCCGCGCCGCAGATCGGGGTGCCGCTACGGGTCGTGATCTTCGGCGTCAAGCGCAATCCCCGTTACCCCGATGCCGAGGAAGTGCCGTACACGGTGCTGATCAATCCCGAGATACGCCCGCTGGGCGACGAAATGGAGGAGGGCTGGGAAGGCTGCTTGAGCGTTCCCGGCATGCGCGGGCTGGTGCCGCGCTACCGGCGCATCCACTACAAGGGCTCGGACCAGTACGGCAGTCCGATCGAGCGCGACGTTGCGGACTTCCATGCGCGCGTGGTGCAGCACGAGTGCG
The DNA here is from genome assembly GCA_009377585.1 of Betaproteobacteria bacterium. Classification (NCBI taxonomy): domain Bacteria; kingdom Pseudomonadati; phylum Pseudomonadota; class Betaproteobacteria; species Betaproteobacteria bacterium. Next base: position 67,726 of record WHTS01000020.1, on the reverse strand, counting down.
ACCACCTCGACGGCATCCTGTACCCGATGCGCATCGACGACCTGCGCAATTTCGGCTTCACCGAGGTGCTGTTTCCGGGCGATCCGCCGATCGACGAGTAAGCGGCTCGCCCCCGATGCTGTAAGCAGCCTCGTCTGCTACTCGATCTGCAGGGCCTGCACCAATTCGCTCTCCAGGCGCACCGCGGTGCGGGTGTCCTTGAGCGCCGAGCCGGTGATGAGGAAGGTATCTTCCACGCGCTCGCCCAGCGTATTGATCTTGGCCGAATGCAGGTTGATGTCGTAGCGCACCAGCACCAGGGCGATGCGATAGAGCAGGCCGGGGCGATCGCCGGAGATCACGCTCAGCACCATGTAAGTGCCGCGCTCGTCGGGTTGCAGCTCGATTTCGGGACTTATCGGGAAGTGCCGCACCCTGCGGCTCAGCCGGCCGTTGGCGGGCGGCTCCAGCGGCGCGCGCTGCTCCAGGCGCTGCGCCAGCTCGTGCTCGACGAAGCTCATCACGTCGCGATAGTTCGCGTCCCGCCCCTGCGGATCGAGGATGATGAAGCTGTCCAGGGCGTAGCCGTGGCGCGTGGTATGGATCTTCGCCTCGGCGATACTGAAGCCCGCGCAGCTGAAGAAGTTGCAGATGCGCGCGAACAGCTCCTCCTGGTCGGGCGTGTAGATCAGCACCTGCAGTCCCTCGCCGATCGGCGCCAGGCGCGCCTTGACGACGGGGACGGGGCTGTCCACGCGGTAATTGAGCAGGCGCGTATGCCAGGCGATCTCCTGGGCGTCGTGGCGCAGGAAATACGACGTGTCGAGCTGCGCCCAGAGCTTCTCGTGCGCATCGTCCGGAATCGCGTACAGACGCAGCCGCGACAATGCTTCCGCCTGGCGGGTCTCCACGCTCGATCGGCGCGTCACATGCTCGCCGGCAAGCACGCGTCGCGTGGCCCAGAACAAGTCCTCCAGCAGCTTGGCTTTCCAGCCGTTCCAGACCTTGGGACTGGTGCCGCGGATGTCGGCCACGGTGAGCAGGTAGAGCGCGACCAGGTGCCGATCGTCGCCGACCATGCGGGCGAATGCCCGCACCGTCGCCGGATCGCTGATGTCCTGTTTTTGCGCCGTGGCCGACATGCGCAGATGGTGCTGCACCAGCCAGGCGACCAGATCGACATCTTCCGCGCACAGCCCGTGATCGCGGCAGAAGCGCCGCGCATCGACCGCGCCGAGCTCGGAATGGTCGCCGCCGCGGCCCTTGGCGATGTCGTGGAACAGCCCCGCGAGGTAGAGCACTTCCGGCCGCTCGAGGTCGCTGATGAGGCGGCTGCACAGGGGATACTCGTGGGCGAGCTCCGGCACGGTGAAGCGGCGCAGGTTGCGCACGACCTTGAAGGTATGCTCGTCCACCGTGTAGACGTGGTACAGGTCGTGCTGCATCTGGCCCACGACGCGGCCGAAGGCGGGAATGTAGCGGCCGAGGATGCCGTACTCGTTCATCCGCCGCAGCTCGCGGATGAGCCGGGGATTGCGCAGGATCGCCATGAAGCGGGCGCGGTTCACCGCATCCCTGCGAAAAGCCGCATCGATGCGCCGGCGCGCACGCCACAGCGCCCGCAGCGTGCTTGCCCGCATGCCCTTCAGCTCGTGGTGCTCCTGCAGCAGCGCGAAGCCTTCGAGGATCGCCCTCGGCTCGCGCTCGAACAGGTCCTCGGTCGACGCCTCCAGCAGCTCGTTGCGTGCCACGAAGCGCTCATTGATCACTTCCGGGGCCTCGGTGCGCTGGGGGAAAATGCGCGCGGCCACGTTCTGCTGCACGATCGTGTTGAGCTGCCGCACGGCGTTGGCGGTGCGGTAGAGCGTCTGCATCAGCTGTTCGCTCGCACGCCGCGTCGCGCCATCTTCCAGGCCCAGCTCGCGCGCGAGCGCGCTCTGGTAGTCGAACAGCAGCCGATCCTCGCGCCGGCCGGCCAGGTAATGCAGCCGGATGCGGATATCGCTCAAGCCACGCTCGAGGTTTCGCAGCTGGCGGGCTTCGGCCGGGATCACCAGGGCGCTCGCCACCATTGCTTTCCACGAGCTGCCCAGGCCGCTCGCGCGCGCGATCCACAGCAAATGGTGCAGATCGCGCAGGCCACCCGGAAACTCCTTCAGGTTCGGCTCGAGGTTGGTATCGAGGAACCGTTCGTGCCGCTGGCGTTGCTCGAGCTGTTTGGCCTTGCAGAACATCTGCGGATCGAGCGCGGCCTGGAACTCGTGCTCGAAGCGGCGATAAAGCGGGCCGTCGCCGCAAAGCCAGCGCGCCTCCAGCAGGCTGGTCTGCACCGTGATGTCCTGCGAGGCGAGCTCCACGCACTGCCTCGGGGTGCGCACGCTGTGGCCGACCTCCAGCCCGATATCCCAGAACGTGCCGATCAGGCCCTCGATGCGCGGGTCGTGCGCGCAGGATTCGTCGGGCTCCACCAGGATCAGCAGATCGATGTCCGAGCAGGGAAACAGCGCGCCGCGGCCATAGCCGCCGACGGCGACGAGCGTACTGCGAGCCGGATGCGGCAGGCGGCGCCAGGCGTGCACCAGGACGCGGTCCACCAGCCGGCGATGCGCAGCGAGCAGGGTGCGGGGCGAAGCATGGCGGCGATAGGCCGTGCGCAGTTGCTCTCTGCCTTGCTTGAGGCTGCGGCGCAGGAGCGCTACGTCGTCTTCGGCGCCGGACGCTGGCGTGGCGACATCGAGCGCGAGCGCGTCGGTCATGGTGGTCTCACTGTGCGGTTGCGGGCTCCGGCGCTGGCGGTGTTCCCGCCGACACGGTCAGCACCTCATGACCCGCCGCGGTGACCAGCACCGTGTGCTCCCATTGCGCCGACAGGCTATGGTCCTTGGTGACCACGGTCCATCCATCCGCCAGCTGGCGCACCTCGGGCCGGCCGGCGTTGATCATCGGCTCGATGGTGAAGATCATTCCGGGCTCGAGGCGCATCCCGGTGCGCGGGCGACCGTAGTGCAGCACCTGCGGCTCCTCGTGGAAGCGCCGGCCGATGCCATGGCCGCAGAATTCGCGCACGACCGAAAAGCCGGCGTGCTCGGCATGCGTCTGGATGGCGTGCCCGATGTCGCCGAGGCAGGCGCCGGGGCGCACTATTCGAATCCCCAGCCACATGCACTCGTAGGTGATCTCGCACAGCCGCCGCGCCTGGATGGGGGGCTCGCCGACGTAATACATGCGGCTCGAATCGCCGTGATAGCCGTCGGCGATCACGGTCACGTCGACGTTGATCACGTCGCCCGCCTTGAGCTTCTTGTCTCCCGGAACGCCGTGGCAGACGACGTGGTTGACCGAGGTGCAGACCGATTTCGGGAACGGCTTGTAGCCCGGGGGTGCGTAGTTGAGCGGGGCCGGGACCGTACGCTGAACCTCGGTCATGTACTCGTGGCACAGCCGATCGATCTCGTTGGTCGTCACGCCCGACCGGATATGCGGCGTGATATGGTCGAGCACTTCCGCGGCGAGCCGGCCGGCGACGCGCATCTTCTCGATCTCGGTGGGTGTTTTGATGGTGACAGACATGGCACGCGCCGGGTAAACCAAAAACTATAGACCAAGCGGCACTACCGGTCCATGGTTGCAGAGGTCCACGGACGCCTCGCCGGGATGGGCGCAGCGCAGGCAAGCTGCTACACTGCAAGGTTAATTCGTCTGCCTCGGCAACCCGCCCGGGCGGCCGGAAATCGCGCCTTCGGCCGCGTCAAGGGTGCCCGCATGCGGGGTCTTGTGCCGGGGGTCAGTATCAACCCTGATCAGGAGTATCGAATGTCCGTCACGATGCGTGAAATGCTGGAGGCCGGCGTGCACTTCGGCCACCAGACCCGGTTCTGGAACCCCAAGATGTCGCCGTACATCTTCGGCAGCCGCAACAAGATTCATATCGTCAACCTGGAAAAGACCCTGGCGATGTACAACGAGGCGCTCACCTACGTGCGCCAGTTGTCCTCCCGCCGCGGCAGCGTGCTGTTCGTCGGCACCAAGCGCCAGGCGCGCGACACCATGCGCGAGGAGGCGCTTCGCTGCACTTCGCCCTATGTCGATCACCGCTGGCTTGGCGGCATGCTGACGAACTACAAGACAGTCAAGCAGTCGATCAAACGCCTCAAGGACATGGAGGCCATGATCGAGGACAAGTCGATCGACAAACTGACCAAGAAGGAAGGCCTGCAGTTCCAGCGCGACATGGCGAAACTCGAGCGCAGTCTCGGCGGCATCAAGGACATGTCGGCGCTGCCCGACGCGATGTTCGTGATCGACGTGGGCTACCACAAGATCGCGATCAAGGAAGCGACCAAGTTGAACATCCCGCTCATTGCCGTGGTCGATACCAACCATACGCCCGACGGCATTCAGTACGTCATTCCGGGCAACGACGACTCGAACCGTGCGATTCGGCTGTATGCCCGCGGCGTGGCGGATGCGGTCATCGAAGGCCGCAGCATGGTGAGTCGCGAGCCGGTCGGCGACGAGTTCGTGGAAGTCGAAGCCGAGGAAGAGGCGAACGAGGAACGCTAGGCGCAGACGGTGCAGCCGGTTGGCGCAAGTTACACGCGGAAATCGGAGCAGGCAAGTAGACGCGAATCGGAGCAGATATGGCAGAGATCACCGCAGCGATGGTGAAGGAACTGCGCGAGGCTACGGGCCTCGGCATGATGGAATGCAAGAAGGCGCTGACCGAGGCGGACGGCGACATCAAGAAGGCGGAGGAGATCCTGCGCATCAAGAGCGGGGCGAAGGCCTCCAAGGTGGCGGGACGCGTTGCCGCCGAAGGCGTCATAGCAGCGTATGTGGGCGCCGATGGGCGCGCGGGTGCGCTGGCCGAGGTGAACTGCGAAACCGATTTCGTTGCCAAGGATGCGGCGTTCGCGCAGTTCGCCCGGGCGGTGGCGCAGGTGGCGGCCGATAAAGGTATCTCCGAGCCCGAAGTGCTGAGCCAGGAGCAGCTGCCGAGCGGCGAGACGGTCGAAGCCGCGCGCCATGCGCTCGTCTCCAAGCTGGGCGAGAACATGAACCTGCGCCGGCTTGCGACCGTGAAGGCGCAAGGCCGGCTTGCCTCGTACCTGCACGGCACGCGCATCGGCGTCCTGGTCGACTATAGCGGCGGAGACGACACCCTGGGCAAGGATCTGGCGATGCATATCGCCGCCTCCAAGCCGGTTGCGCGTTCGCGCGACGAGGTGCCCGCAGAGCTGATCGAGCGCGAGCGCACCATCGCCCGTGCGCGCGCCGTCGAGTCCGGACGCCCGGAGAACCTGCTCGACAAGATCGTCGAGGGCGCGGTCAACAAGTATCTGTCCGAAGTGACCTTGCTGGGCCAGCCGTTCGTGAAGGACGACAAGCAGACGGTGGAGAAGCTCCTCAAGGCCAATGGCGCGACGGTGCATGCGTTCCACATGTTCGTCCTCGGCGAAGGCATCGAGAAGAAGAAATCGGATTTCGTCGCGGAGGTGATGGCGGCAGCGAGTCAAGCGTGAACTCGGATATCTCGCTCGTGCAGGCGCGTGGCGTTGAGACGGATGCCGCCGCAGGGGCGGCAGTGGCGGATACCGCCGCTGCGGCGGCAGTGTCCGCTACGGCGCGGCCGCCGGTGTTTCGCCGCATTCTGGTCAAGCTTTCGGGCGAAGCGCTCATGGGCGGGGACGCCTACGGCATCAACCGCGGCGTGATCGAGCGCATCGTCGATGAAATCGCGGGAATCGTCCGGATCGGTGTGGAAACCGCGGTCGTCATCGGCGGCGGCAACATATTTCGCGGCGTCGCGCCGGCGGCCGAGGGCATGGATCGCGCAACGGCCGATTACATGGGCATGCTGGCGACGGTGATGAACGCCCTGGCGTTGCAGGATGCGATGCGCCGCGTGAGCCTCGCCAGCCGGGTGCAGTCGGCGCTCAACATCGAGCAGGTGGTCGAGCCTTACATTCGCGGCAAGGCGATGCGCTATCTGGAGGAGGGCAAGGTCGTGATCTTCGCCGCCGGCACCGGCAATCCGTTCTTCACCACCGATACGGCGGCGGCGCTGCGCGGCATGGAAATGAACGTCGACATCGTGCTCAAGGCGACCAAGGTGGACGGCGTTTACACCGACGATCCGAGGACGCATCCCGAGGCGATGCGCTACAAGCGGCTCACCTTCGATGAGGCGATCCAACGCAATCTGCGCGTCATGGACGCCACCGCGCTCACGCTGTGCCGCGATCAGAAGTTGCCGATCAACGTGTTCAGCATCTTCAAGCCAGGCGCGTTGCGGCGTGTGATCACCGGCGAGGACGAGGGAACCCTGGTGACCTGGAAGTCGGAGGTGCGCGATGACCGTGGCTGACATACAAAAGTCCGCAGAGCAGCGAATGCACAAGAGCATCGAAGCGCTGAAGACCGACCTGGGCAAGGTACGCACGGGTCGCGCGCACACCGGGCTGCTCGATCATATCGTGGTCGATTACTACGGAACGCCGACGCCGGTGCCGCAGATTGGCAGCGTGAGCCTGCTCGATGCGCGCACGCTGGCGGTGACACCGTGGGAAAAGAAGTTGCTGCCCGCGGTGGAGAAGGCGATTCGCGATTCCGATCTGGGCCTGAATCCTGCTTCCGATGGCGAGCGGGTGCGTGTGCCCATGCCGCCTCTGACCGAGGAGCGACGGCGCGATCTCATCAAGGTGGTGCGCCACGAGGCCGAGAACGCCCGGGTGGCGGTGCGCAATATTCGCCGCGATGCCAATACGCACTTGAAGGACATGCTGAAGAAGAAGGAAGTGCCGGAGGATCAGGAGCGCAAGGCGCAGGACGAGGTGCAGAAGCTGACCGACCGCTTCATCGCCGAGATCGACAAGATCCTGCAGCAGAAAGAAACCGATTTGCTGGCAGTCTAGGTCCAGGGAAGGCCGTTCATTTTGTTCAAGAGCACGACACTTGCGATACCCGAGGTTGGTCCGGTGCCCCGGCATATCGCCATCATCATGGACGGCAATGGACGCTGGGCACGCACCCGCCACCTGCCCCGGGTGGCCGGGCATCGCAAGGGCGCGGACGCGGTGCGCGCGACCGTGCGCGGATGTGCCGAGCGCGGCGTCGAATTCCTGACGCTGTTCGCCTTCTCCAGCGAGAACTGGCGCCGGCCCGCCGAGGAGGTTTCATTCCTGATGGACCTGTTCGTGACCGCGCTCGAACAGGAGGTCGCGAAGCTGCATGAGAACGCCATCCGCTTCCGCGTGATCGGCGAGCTGAGCCGGTTCGAGCCGCGCATTCAGACATTGATCCGCGAGGCCGAGGCGCTGACCGCGGCCAACACGCGCCTCACCCTGACGGTGGCGGCGAACTATGGCGGCCGCTGGGATTTGATGCAGGCAATGGAGCGGATGCTGGCGGATCGTCCCGAGCTCGCCCGCGGCTTCAGCGAACAGGACCTGGGCGCGTATCTGGCGATGAATTACGCGCCGGAGCCGGATCTGTTCATCCGCACCGGTGGCGAGCAGCGCATCAGCAATTTCCTCCTGTGGCAGCTTGCCTACACCGAGCTTTATTTCACCGACACGTTGTGGCCCGATTTCGACGCCGCGGCGCTGGAGCGGGCGATCCAGTCGTATCGGAGCCGCGAACGCCGTTTCGGCCGAACCAGCGAGCAACTGGTCGAAGAGGTAGCGCCGCGCTTGCCTCGGGCCGCGGGCACGGGATGAGCTTCGGGCGACCCGTGCTCATTCGCCGTATCCTGACCGTCGCGATCATCCTGCCCCTGTTCCTCGCCGGTTTGTTCTGGCTGCCGCAGCCGATGTGGGGCGCGGTGATGCTGATGGTCGTGGTGCTGGCCTGCATCGAGTGGGGCGCATTGGCGGCGCTCGGCCCGCGCGCTGTGGTCGCGTTTACGCTGCTGGTTGCCGCTGCATGTGTCGCACTCGCCTTGGTGCGGCTGCCCGGTGGCGCATGGGTGCTCGCGGCTGCGATTGCATTCTGGCTCGCCGTGGTTCCGTTTTGGTTGCGCCGCGCGCTGCCGGCCAGCTCGGCGGCGCTGGCGCTCGCCGGGGCAATCGTGCTCGTTTCAGCCTGGTACTCGCTGTACGTGCTGCAGGAAACGGCGGCGCGCCTGCTCGCTCTGCTCGGGGTCGTATGGATCGCCGATACCGCGGCTTATTTCGTCGGGCGGCGCTTCGGCCGACGCAAGCTCGCTCCCAGCATCAGTCCCGGCAAGACCTGGGAGGGCGTGCTCGGCGCGATCGCCGGTGTCGCCGTGTATTATGGATTGCTGTGGTGGCTATGGGCGCCCGCCTTCCTCGCCGGCCACCGTGCGACCGATCTCTTCCTTGTTGCGGGCATGCTGGCGTTGAGCGTGGAGGGCGATTTGTTCGAGTCCTGGGTGAAGCGGCGCGCGGGCGTCAAGGACAGCGGCACGATACTCCCCGGCCATGGCGGGGTGCTGGATCGAATCGACGGCCTGGTGGCGGCCTTGCCGCTTGCGGCACTCGGCTCGGTAATCGGTTCGACCTGAGCGGATAGAGCACGATGCAGGCCATTACGCTACTCGGATCGACTGGCAGCATCGGCACGCATGCGCTGTCCGTAATCGCCCGGCATCCGCAGCGCTATCGCGTGCTTGCGCTAAGCGCGCACACGCGCGCCGACGCCCTGGTGCAGCAGTGCTTGCAGTTCCGGCCCGCGTACGCCGTGCTGTCCGATCCGCTGGAGGCGGAGCGCGCGTACCGGCGCCTGCGTGAGGCAGGCTGCGAGTGCACGGTCCTGTGCGGCCAGGAGGGATTGGCCCAGGTGGCGAGCTTGCCCGAGGTCGATGTGGTCATCGCCGGTATCGTTGGCGCCGCCGGACTGCAATCGGGGCTTGCCGCCGTGCGAGCGGGCAAGCGGGTGTTGCTCGCGAACAAGGAAGCGCTGGTGATCGCGGGCGAGGTGTTCATGGCGGCCGTGCGCCGGCACGGCGCCACGCTATTGCCGATCGACAGCGAGCACAGCGCGATTCACCAGGCGCTGCCGCGTGAATTTGCGGGCGACCTCGATGCGGTGGGCGTGCGGCGCATCGTGCTGACCGCGTCCGGCGGGCCCTTCCGGTTGTTGCCGGCCGAGGCCCTCGAGGCGGTGACGGCCGAGCAAGCGTGCGCGCACCCCAACTGGGTCATGGGGCGAAAGATCTCGGTCGATTCGGCCACCATGATGAACAAGGGCCTGGAGGTGATCGAAGCGCACTGGCTGTTCGGGGCGGACGAGGCGCGTATCGGCGTGGTCGTGCATCCGCAGAGCATCGTGCACTCGATGGTGGAGTATCGGGACGGCTCGACCGTTGCCCAGCTGGGTCAGCCCGACATGTGTACGCCGATCGCATATGCGCTGGCGTATCCCGAACGCATCGATGCCGGTGTGGAGGCGCTCGACCTCACCCGGGTCGGGCGGCTCGACTTTCACGCGCCCGACCCGGAGCGCTTCCCGTGCCTGCGGCTCGCCTACACGGCACTGCGCCAGGGCGGCACCACGCCCGCGGTGCTGAACGCTGCCAACGAGGTCGCCGTCGAGCGCTTCCTTGCCGGCGACATCCACTTTCCCGCCATCGCCCGTCTCGCCGAAGACGTGCTCGGACGCGTCGCCTGGAACGCCGCGACGACGCTGGAAGCCGTTCTTGCCGCCGACAGCATGGCGCGCGAACATGCGCGCAGCTGGTCCATGCAGCCGCGCCCGGCAGCGGTGCGGCTGGCGGCCTATTCACCGTCCTCCGTCTGAGTCATGACGCTGCTGACAACGCTCATTGCATTCGTCGTTGCGCTCGGCTCGCTGATCCTGTTTCACGAGCTGGGCCATTACCTGGTGGCGCGCGCGCTCAATGTGAAGGTGCTGCGATTTTCCATCGGCTTCGGCCGCCCGCTAATTAGCCGCACCTACGGCGCCGACCGCACCCAATGGGTGATCGCTGCCTTTCCGCTCGGCGGCTACGTCAAGATGGCGGACGAGCGCGAAGGCCGGGTCGCGCCCGAAGATCTGCCGCGTGCGTTCAACCGCCAATCGGTCTACCGGCGCTTCGCCATCGTCGTCGCCGGCCCGGTTGCCAATTTCCTGCTTGCGATTGCGATCTACTGGGTGCTGTTCATGTCGGGCATGCCGGGGCTGCGCCCGATCCTGGACGAACCCCCGCCCGCGACCCCGGCGCGTGCGGCGGGATTTCACCAGGGCGATACGCTGCTCAAAATCGGAGCCGAGCCGGTTGCGACCTGGCAGGATGCCCGCTGGTTGTTGCTGCAGCACGCGGTGAACCGGGCGGCGGTGAAAATCGAAACGAGCGACCGCAAAGGTTACATCGACGCGCGCACGCTCGATCTGTCGAGTCTCACCAGCGAGGATCTCGACAGCGACTTTCTGCGCGCCGCCGGATTGCTCCGATTCAACCCACCTTTGCCGCCGGTGCTGGGGCAGGTGGTCGAGGGTGCGCCCGCGCAAAAGGCGGGGCTGCGCGAGGGGGATCGCGTGGTCGCGATCGACGGCGTTGCGGTGAACGAGTGGCGGGATGTCGTCGCCGCGGTGCGCGATCGTCCCGATGCACCGCTCGTGCTCGACCTGGAACGCGACGGTACGCGCATGCAAGTGAAGGTCACGACCGATGCGGTGAGCGAAGGCGGCCGCACCATAGGGCGCATGGGTGCGGCACCGAAAGTGGACCCGCAATCGATGCGCGCGATGCTGATCGAGGTGCGCTACGGGGTGGGCGAGAGCCTGCTGCGCGCGGTCGGCAAGACGTGGGAGATGTCGCTGTTCAGCTTGCGCATGCTCGGCAAGATGCTTACGGGCCACATCTCGCTGAAGAACCTGTCGGGGCCGATCACGATCGCCGATTACGCCGGGCAATCCGCGCAGGTCGGCTGGATCGCGTATCTCGGCTTCGTCGCCCTGATCAGCATCAGTCTGGGCGTGCTCAACCTGCTGCCCGTACCATTATTGGATGGAGGGCATTTGATGTATTATACGATCGAAATTCTAAAGGGCAGGCCGGTCTCCGAGCGTGCCATGCAGATCGGTCAGCATGTCGGCATGGCGGTGCTCTTCACCCTGATGCTCCTCGCCCTCTTCAACGACGTGAACCGGCTCATCAGCAACTAAACCAGAATGCGATTTTTGCGTTTGCTGTTGCTTAGCGCGCTGCTGATCGGATGCCGCCTGGTGCACGCGCTGGAGCCCTTCGTCGTGAAGGACATCCGCGTCGAAGGCATCCAGCGAACCGAGGCCGGAACGATCTTCAGCTATTTGCCGATCAAGGTGGGCGAGACGCTCACCGAAGAGAGGGCCGCCGCCGCCATTCGCGCGCTTTATGCCACCGGTTTTTTCCGCGACGTGGTGCTCGAGGCGGAGAACGGGGTTCTGATCGTCACCGTGCTGGAACGGCCGAGCATCGCGCAAGTCGACTTCACCGGCGTGCGCGAATTCGAGCCCGACCAGTTGAAGACGGGGCTGAAGCAGGTCGGGCTCGCCGAAGGCCGGATTTTCGACCGCTCGCTGCTCGAGCGGGCCGAACAGGAGCTCAAGCGCCAGTACGTGAGCCGCGGCAAGTACGCCGCCACCGTCACGACCACGATCACGCCGCTGGAGCGCAACCGCGTCTCCATCAACTTCGCGGTCGAGGAGGGCGAGGTCGCCAAGATCCGCCAGATCAGCGTCATCGGGGCCAAGGCGTTTGCGGAAAAGGAGCTGCTGAGCCAGTTCGTGCTGCGCACCCCCGGGCTCATGACCTGGTTCTCCAAGCACGATCAGTATTCGCGCCAGAAACTGCAGGCCGACCTGGAATCGTTGCGCTCGTTCTATCTGAACCGCGGCTACCTCGGCTTCAACATCGATTCGACCCAGGTCTCGATCACGCCCGACAAGACGGATGTCTACATCACGGTCGGCCTCACCGAGGGCGAGAAGTTCACCGTCTCCGACGTGCGCCTGGCCGGTGAGCTGCTGCTGCCGGAGGCGGAGCTGCGCAAGCTGATCACGATCAAGCCCGGTGACGTTTTCTCGCGCGAGCTGCTGACCGAATCGACCAAGGCAATCTCGGACCGTCTCGGCAACGACGGCTACGCGTTCGCCAACGTCAATGCTGCTCCAGAGGTGAGCCGGGAGAAGCGCCAGGTCGCGTTCACCTTCTTCGTCGACCCGGGACGGCGCGTCTATGTCAGACGCATCAACGTTATCGGCAACACGAAGACCCGCGACGAGGTGATCCGCCGGGAGATGCGCCAGCTCGAAGGCGCATGGTACTCCGCCGAACGGGTTGCCAACTCGCGCAACCGCCTCGACCGGCTGGGCTACTTCGACGACGTCGCCGTCGAGACTCCGAGCGTTTCCGGAACGACCGACCAGATCGACGTCAACATTTCGGTCAAGGAGAAGCCGACCGGCAACCTCCTGGTCGGCGCGGGTTTCTCCAGCAGCGAAGGCCTGGTGCTGTCGGGCGGGGTCACACAGACCAACGTGTTCGGATCGGGCAACCACCTGGGCCTGCAGCTCAATACCAGCAAGGTGAACACGGTCTATTCGCTGTCGCTCACCGAACCCTATTTCACGGTCGACGGGGTAAGCCGCGGCTTCGACATCTACAAGCGCGACATCGATCCCACGGAGATCGACTCGGGGCGCTGGCGCACCTCCACGATTGGCGCACAACTGCGTTTCGGGGTGCCGATCAGCGATCTGGACACGATCAACTACGGCATCGGCGTGGAGCGCACCGAGCTGAACGTGTTCAGCGACAGTCCGCAGCGTTTCATCGATTTCGTCGATACCTTCGGCGAAACCAATTCGACCCTGCTCGGCACGATCGGCTGGTCGCGCGACAATCGCGACAGCCTCATCTACCCGACCAAGGGGCGCATGCAAAGGCTGTCGCTCGAGTCGGGCCTGCCCGGCGGCAGCCTGCGCTACTACAAGCTGTCTTACCAGCACCAATGGTACTGGCCGCTGACGCGTTACTATACGCTCATGTTGAATGGCGAGATCGGCATCGGCGATGGCCTGGACGACAAGCCGCTGCCCTTCTTCAAGAACTTTTTCGCCGGCGGGGTGAGCTCGGTTCGGGGCTACGATGCGAACTCCCTCGGCCCCAAGGACCAGTTCGGCGATCCGATCGGGGGCAGCAAGCGGGTTGTGCTCAATGCCGAGTTCTTTATCCCGTTTCCGGGACTCGAGAACGACCGTTCGGTGCGACTGAGCGCATTCACTGACGCCGGCATGATCGCCGACAAGTTTTCGGGCGACGAATTCCGCAGCTCGGTGGGCGTGGCCGTGCTCTGGGTGTCGCCCCTGGGGCCGCTGAAGATCAGCGTGGCTCAGCCCATGAGCGACAAATCGGGCGACAAGAAGCAACGCTTCCAGTTCACCTTCGGCGCCTCATTCTGACAATGCTGCCGCTTGTCCGAGGAGATACACCTTGAACGCCGCTCGTCTCGTATGCCTGCTTGCTCTGCTGGGCCTGCCGCTTGCGGCTTCGGCCGCAGAGCTGAAGATCGGTTTCCTCGATGCCGAGCGCATCAACCGCGAGTCGGCCCCGGCGGTTCGTGCCAGTAAGGAGCTGGAGCGCGAGTTCGCGCCGCGCATCCAGGAGCTGCAGAACATGGAGCGCCAGCTCAAGGAAGGTCAGGCAGCCATGGAGAAGGAGGCGATGACCATGAGCGAAAGCGAGCGCAGCCGTCGCGAGCAGGAGCTCGTGCGCATCAACCGGGAATTCCAGCGCGCCCAGCGTTCCTATCGCGAGGATCTGAACTCACGGCGAAACGAGAAGCTCGCCGATCTGTTTCAACGCGCCAATAAGGTGATCCAGCAGATCGCGGAGGCGGAGAAGTTCGACCTGATCCTGCAGGAAGCGGTCTATCGCAGCCCGCGCATCGACATCACCGACAAGGTCCTCAAGGCCCTTGGCGAGCAGAAGTAGCCGGCGGCCGAGGTTTTCTCCGAAGCGCGCCGATGCGTCCAGCCGCCCGCTCATTCCTGCTGGGTGAACTGGTCGAGCTGCTGGGCGGAGAGCTCGAAGGCGATGCGGCACAGCGGCTGACGCAGGTCGCACCGCTCGAATCGGCCGGTCCTGAGGACATCTCGTACTTTGCCAACGACGCCTACCGCGGCGAGTTCGAGGCAACGCGTGCCGGCGCGGTCGTGCTGCACCCGTCGAACACCCGTCCCGGCCTCAACTGCATTTGTACCGCTAACCCGCCGCTGTATTTCATCCGGGTGCTGGAATTGTTTCATCCCGACCCGGGTGCCGTGGCCGGCACCCATGCGCAGGCCTGGGTGCACCCCGAGGCGGAGGTGGCGGCGAGCGCCGAGGTCGGCGCATTCGCGAGTGTGGAGCAGGGCGCCTGCGTCGGCGAACGTGCGCGCATCGGCCCGGGATGTCGCATCGGCCGCTACGCCGAGATCGGCGAAGGCTCGAGCCTGCATGCGAACGTGACGGTCTATGCCCATTGCATCGTCGGCAAACGGGCCGTGCTCAACGCCGGCTGCGTCATCGGTTCGGACGGCTTCGGCGGTGCGCTGGATCGAGGCCGCTGGGTGAAGATGCCGCATGTCGGCCGAGTCGTGCTCGGCGACGATGTCGAAGTGGGCGCCAATACCACGATCGACCGTGGCGCCATGGCCGATACCGTGCTCGGCGACGGCGTCAAGCTGGACAACCTCATCCAGATCGGCCATAACGTGCACATCGGCGCGAACACGAGCGTTGCCGCGTGCGCCGGCATCGCGGGCAGCGCCCGCATCGGCGCCAACTGCGTGATCGGAGGCAGCGCAGACATCTCCGGCCATTTGCACCTGGCCGACGGCGTGCAGATCTCGCCGTCGACCATGATCGGCCGCTCCATCGAAATCCCGGGCCGCTACACCGGCATATTTCCCTGGAGCGAGCATCGCACCTGGCTGCGGATTGCGGCCGTGCTGCGTCGTCTCGGCGACTCGGGCGGCCCAGGGAGAAAGCGTTCAGGGAGAGAGCGATCGGGCGCAAGCCCCGAGCGCAGACAAGAAGATCGAGACGATGGACATCAATGAAATCCTGAAGTACCTGCCGCATCGCTACCCGTTCCTGCTGATCGACCGGGTGGTCCGGCTCGAGCCGGACAAGAACATCGTGGCGCTGAAGAACGTAACCATCAACGAGCCGTTCTTCGTCGGACACTTTCCCTACCATCCGGTGATGCCGGGGGTGCTGGTGATCGAAGCCATGGCGCAGGCGGCCGCCATCCTGACCTTTCGCAGCAACAACCAACTGCCGGACGACAAGTCGATCTATTACTTCGTCGGCATCGACAATGCGCGCTTCAAGCGCCCGGTGATTCCCGGCGATCAGCTCATGCTGCACGTGAGCATCACGCGCGCGCGCGAATCCCGCGGGCTGTGGAAGTTCAAGGCCGAGGCCCGGGTCGAGGCCAAGCTGGCGGCGGAAGCCGAGTTGCTTTGCACGCTGCGTAATCTCTGAGCGACCCGGGAGCGAGCCCGAGGCGGGCGAGTCATGACGGACACCATCCATCCCACCGCCCTCGTTCATCCGGCCGCGCGATTGGGCGCGGGCGTGTCGGTCGGCGCCTTCAGCATCGTCGACGAGCACGTCGAGATCGGCGCCGGCAGCCGCATCGGCCACCATTGCGTGGTGACGGGCCATACCCGGATCGGCCGCGACAATCGCATCTTCCATTTCGTGTCGCTCGGCGAAGCGCCGCAGGACAGGAAGTACGGCGGCGAGCCCACGGGGCTCGAGATCGGAGACGGCAACACCATCCGCGAGTTCGGCACCTTCAACCGCGGCACGGTGCAGGATGCGGGCGTCACGCGGCTGGGCAACGGCAACTGGATCATGGCCTACGTGCATCTGGCGCACGATTGCCAGATCGGCAATGACACGATCTTCGCCAACAACGCACAGCTCGCCGGTCACGTGCACGTCGGCGATCATGCGATCCTCGGCGGCTTCACCACCGTGCATCAATTCTGCCGCATCGGGGCGCACTCGATCACGGGCTTGAGCAGCGTGATCGTGCACGACGTGCCACCTTACGTTACGGTGGCCGGCAATCCCGCGGCTGCGCACGGCATCAATAGCGAAGGCCTGCGCCGGCGCGGCTTCTCCTCCTCCGCGATCGATGGCCTGCGGCGAGCCTATCGCACGCTGTACAAATCAGGACTGACGCTGGAGGAGGCGAGGCGCGCGCTCGCCGGGGAGGTCGATGCACTGCCGGAGCTGCGCTTGTGGCTCGATTTTCTCGCGCTTTCGAGGCGAGGCATCGTGCGCTGACATGACGGCAGCGGCCCGCGCACCGACCGTTGCCATCGTCGCCGGCGAGGCTTCCGGCGATCTGCTCGCCGCTTCGCTCGTGAACGCGATGCACGCGCTCGACCCTTCCATCCGCTTTGCCGGCGTGGCGGGCGCGCGCATGCAGGCGGCGGGCGTCGAATGCCTCTATCCAGTCGAGAAGCTCGCCGTGCGCGGTTACGTCGAGGTGCTGCGGCACTTTCGCGAGATCCTCGGTATCCGGCGCGCGCTGCGCGCACGCTGGCTGCGCGATCCGCCCGATCTTTTCATCGGCGTCGATGCGCCGGATTTCAATTTTTCGCTGGAAGCGGATTTGCGTCGCAGCGGCGTCCCGACGGTACACTACGTGAGCCCGTCGATCTGGGCCTGGCGAGCGCAGCGCATGAAAAAGATCCGCAAGGCCGTGACCCACATGCTCGCCCTGTTTCCGTTCGAGGCGCCGCTGTACCAGCAGGCCGGCGTGCCGGTCACGTTTGTGGGCCATCCGCTGGCCGACCTGCTGCCGGCGCAGCCGGACCGGCTTGCCGCGCGCGAGCAGTTGCGGCTGCCGCGCGAGGCCACCATCGTGACCTTGCTGCCGGGTTCGCGCGAATCCGAGCTCGAGCAGCACGCAAGCCTGTTCGTGCGTACCGCGCGCCTGATCGCGGTGCGCCGGCCCGATGTGTTGTTCCTGGTCCCGCTGGTCAACCGCACGACGCGCACGCTGTTCGAGACGGCACTCGAAAACGACGGCGCGCCGGGCCTGGAGATGCAGCTTCTGTTCGGACATTCGCACGACGCGCTGACCGCGGCCACCGTGGGTCTGGTAGCCTCCGGCACCGCGACCCTCGAGGCGGCGCTGCTCGGCTGCCCCATGGTGATTGCGTATCGCGTGCCCGCGCTCACCTACCGCATCATGTGGCCGCAGCGGCGCCTGCCCTATATCGGCCTGCCCAATGTCCTGGCCGGCGAGTTCATCGTCCCGGAGCTGCTGCAGGACGACGCGACGCCGGAAAATCTCGCCCAGGCGCTGCTCAACCTGATTGCCGATCCCCTGGTGCAGCGGCGTGTGGAGGCGCGTTTCTCGGCCCTGCGCGCGAGCTTGCGCCGAGGCGCGGCCGATGCGGCGGCGCGCGCTATCATGCCGCTGCTTGCGCGCGCGCCATGAGCATTCAGACCACGATCGTATGCGGTGTCGACGAAGCGGGCCGCGGCCCGCTGGCAGGGCCGGTGTATGCGGCGGCCGTCATACTGGGTGCCGGGGTGCGACTGCGCGGCTTGGCCGATTCCAAGATGCTGACGCCTGACGCACGCGAATCGCTGCGCGTGCGCATCGAGCGGCGCGCCGTTGCCTGGGCGGTCGCGAGCGCCTCGGTGGAGGAGATCGATGGCCTCAATATCCTGCAGGCGACGCTGCTCGCGATGCGCCGGGCGGTGGAACAGCTCACGTGCCTGCCGGCGCAAGTGCTGGTGGACGGCTTGCATTGTCCCCCGCTGAACTGCCCGGTCCGCCCCGTCGTGCGCGGCGATGCCACGGTCAAGGAGATCTCGGCGGCGTCGATCCTCGCCAAGACCGCTCGCGATCGCTACATGGTCGATCTCGATAGCGTTTATCCGCAATACGGATTCGCGCAGCACAAGGGCTATTCGACGCCGGAGCACCTCGACGCGCTGCGCCGTCATGGCGCCTGCCCGCATCATCGACAGACGTTCGCCCCGGTGCGCGAAGTTCTATACTCGTTGTTCTGAGCCTGGTTGGGACGGGCGGCAGTTAACCGGAATTGTAGGATCGGAGGCACCCCCGAATGCGCATTGCTCTGCTGCTCCACCTGCTCGGGGTGACCGTCTGGATCGGCGGCATGTTTTTCGCATACATGGCATTGCGTCCGGCCGCGGCGCGCTTGCTGCAGCCGCCGCAGCGCCTGGCGCTGTGGCGCGAAACGCTCGGACGGTTCTTCACCTGGGTCTGGGTGTCGATCATCGCGCTGTACGCCTCCGGGCTGCACATGCTGGCGTCGGCTTACGGCATGCGAGCTGCGCCGGGGTATGTACTGGCGATGGCGGCCATCGCGACCGTTATGACCGCCATCTTCGCGTACGTCTATTTCGGACCCTTTCGCGTGTTCGCGCGCGAGGTCGATGCGCAGAACTGGCCAGCGGCCGGAAGTGCGCTCAATCGCATCCGCCAACTGGTGGCTACCAACCTGGTGCTGGGGCTCGTGACCGTGGCGGTGGCCGCTTTCGGCGGACTGCTCGGCTGAGTCGCGCAAGCGGTCTCGAAGGCCGCGAACGATTCCCATGACGCGCGATCCGCCGCGCATCGCCTCGCGCAGCAATGCGCACTTTCGCAGCGTGCGGGCGTTGGCTGGCTCGGCGGCCGAGCGGCGGCGCACCCGACGCACGCTGCTCGACGGTGCGCACCTCGTGGCGGCCTACCTTGCGCGCGCGCTGCCGGCTCTGATCGCCGTGAGCGAAAGCGCGCGCGACGACCCCGAGATCCGGCAATTGCTCGAGCGCGCGCCGAACGCGCCTCGTGTCTGTTTTTCCGATGCGCTGTTCGCACAGCTTGCGCCGGTGCAGACACCCACCGGCATCCTCGCCGTCATCGACATCCCGGAAAATCCCGCCGGAAAGCCGAACGGCTCCCTGCTCGTCATGCTCGACGCCATTCAGGATCCGGGCAACGTCGGCACGATCATCCGTGCGGCGGCCGGGGCGGGCGCCGACGCGGTTCTGCTCTCGGCGCAGTGTGCGGATCCCTGGTCGCCACGGACCTTGCGTGCCGCCATGGGTGCGCACTTCGCGTTGCGCATCCACGCGCACTGCGACCTGGAACGGGCTGTGCGCGAATTCGAGGGTCGGGTGATCGCGACCGCGGGCCGCGGCGGCGTCGCGCCGCACGCGTTGCCGCTGACCGGGCCGGTCGCGCTTCTGTTCGGCAGCGAAGGCGCGGGGCTGAGCGAGCCGCTGGCCAAGGCGGCGCATGCGGCCATCTCGATCCCGCTCGCGCGCGGCATCGAATCGTTGAATGTCGGTGCGGCCGCGGCCGTGATTCTGTTCGAGCGGGTGCGGCAGCTTGCCGCCGCGGCGCCCGTGCGAGCGCGGTAAGGGACCGCCTGCGCAATTCGTGGACTGCCGTCGCTGGCTCAGTACACGTGCCGGACGAGCCGTGTGTCGTGCAGGATGGTGGCCGCGATTTCCTCGATCGACTTGCGGCTGGTGTCGATGTACGGCACGCCTTCCTGGCGCATCAAGGCCTCGGCCGCGCGCACTTCGAACTGGCAATTGGCCAGCGTCGAATAGCGGCTGCCCGGACGGCGTTCGTTGCGCACCACTTGCAGGCGCTCGGGCTGGATGGTGAGCCCGTAGAGCTTGCGGCGCAGGTTGTGCAGCTGTGGCGGCAGGGCGTTGCGCTGGAAATCCTCGGCCACCAGCGGATAGTTGGCCGTGCGGATGCCGTACTGCAGGGCCATGTACAGGCAGGTCGGCGTCTTGCCCGAGCGCGATACGCCTACCAGGACGATATCGGCTTCGCCCAGGTCTCGGGTGGAGATACCGTCGTCGTGACTCAAGGCGAAATTCACCGCCTCGATGCGCCGGTGATAGTCGCCCAGGTTGTCGGCGCTGTGGGAGCGCCCGACCACGCGCGCCGAGCCCAGGCCGAGCTCCTGTTCCAGGATCGCGATGAAGAACTGGAAGCAGTCGATTACGAGCGCGTTGGCGCCGATCAGCGCCTCCTCGATGTCGGCGTTCACCAGCGTGCAGAAGACGAGCCCGCGCGCGCCGTCCCGCTCGGCGGCCTGATTGATCTCGTGCACGAGCGCGGCTGCCTTGTCGATCGAATCGATGAAGGGCTTGGTGATCTCGGTGAACTGCACGCCCTCGAACTGGGTGAGCAGGCTGTGCCCGAGCATTTCGCAGGTGATGCCGGTGCGGTCGGAGACGAAGTACGCGGTCCTTCGGTGCGCACGCGCGCTCGTTTGCATAAGTTCTCGCCTCCGCAGGTCGAACGGGTAAAATATCGGCTTTCCCAACCGCTTACAACCGCGTCGCGCCATGGCTGATGACTATCTCGTTTGGCTGCAGGATCTGCGCATGGCCGATGTCGGCCGCGTCGGAGGGAAGAACGCCTCGCTCGGCGAGCTGATCGGCGAGCTGGCGCCGTTGGGCATCCGCGTGCCCGGCGGCTTCGCCACCACCGCGGATGCCTTTCGCGATTTCCTCGCCGCGAACGGGCTCGACCGGCGCATCCAACAGGCGTTGGCGAGTCTCGATGTCGCCGACGTGAAAGCCCTGGCGCGCTGCGGCGCAGCCATACGCGGCTGGATCGAAGCACAGCCGCTGCAGCCGGCGCTGGAACAGGCGATCCGCGACGCGTATGCCGAGATGCAGCGCCGCGACGGCGGCGATTTCACCGTCGCGGTGCGTTCGTCGGCCACGGCCGAAGACCTGCCCGATGCGAGCTTCGCCGGGCAGCAGGAGACATTCCTCAACGTGCACGGCTTCGACGCGGTATTGAGCGCCGTCAAGCGCGTATTCGCCTCGCTCTACAACGATCGCGCGATCTCGTACCGCGTCCATCAGGGCTTCGTGCATGCCGAGGTCGCGCTCTCTGCCGGAGTCCAGCGCATGGTGCGAAGCGACGTCGCAGCCAGCGGCGTCATGTTCAGCCTCGATACCGAGTCGGGCTTCGACCAGGTCGTGTTCGTAACCGCTTCCTACGGCCTGGGCGAGGCGGTGGTGCAGGGGGCGGTCAACCCGGACGAGTTCTACGTCTACAAGCGCGGATTGGCGGAGAAGCGTCCCGCCATTCTGCGCCGGTCGCTGGGCGGCAAGAGCGTGCGCATGGTGTATTCGGCGAGCTACGAGCCGGGCAAGTCGATCACCACCGAACCGGTGCCGCACGCCGAGCGCAGGCGTTTCTGCATCACCGACGCCGAGGTCGAGCAGCTCGGGCGGCTCGCCATGACGATCGAGGCGCACTACGGCCGGCCCATGGACATCGAATGGGGCAAGGACGGCATCGACGGCCAGCTCTATATCCTGCAGGCGCGCCCGGAAACGGTGAAGGCACAGGCTTCGCTGGACATGCTCAAGCGCTACCGCTTGAAATCGCGTTCGAAGGTCCTGATCAGCGGGCGCGCGATCGGGCAGAAAGTCGGCGCCGGGAGGGTGCGGCTCATCCGCAGTCCGGACGAGATGGAGCGCGTACGCGAAGGCGACGTGCTCGTCACCGACATGACCGACCCGGACTGGGAGCCGGTGATGAAGCGCGCCGCCGCGATCGTGACCAATCGGGGCGGGCGCACGTGTCATGCCGCCATCATTGCGCGCGAGCTCGGGATTCCGGCGGTGGTGGGCACCGGGGAGGCGACGCGCTGCCTGGAAGAGGGCGACCCGGTCACCGTATCCTGCGCCGAGGGCGACACGGGCAATGTGTACGACGGTATTCTGGAGGTCGAAGAGATCGACCTGGCGTTGGATCGCATGCCGGAAGCGCCGGTCAAGATCGCGATGAACATCGGCAACCCGGAGCTCGCATTCGAGTTCCAGCGCCTGCCGAACGCGGGTGTGGGGCTTGCAAGGCTGGAGTTCATCATCGCGCGCATGATCGGCGTGCACCCCAAGGCGATCCTGAACCATCCGAATTTGCCGGCGGATTTGAAGGAGGCGGTGGAGAACCAGATCGCGGGCTATCCCGATCCGGTCACGTTCTACGTCGAGAAGCTCACCGAAGGCATCGCCACGCTCGGCGCGGCTTTCTTTCCCAAGCCGGTGATCGTGCGCCTGTCCGATTTCAAGTCCAACGAATACTCGAGCCTTGTCGGCGGCTCGCGTTACGAGCCGCACGAGGAGAACCCCATGCTCGGGTTCCGCGGCGCGTCGCGCTACATCTCGGAGAAGTTCCGCGACTGTTTCGAGCTCGAATGCCGCGCGCTCATCAAGGTGCGCGACGAGATGGGTCTCACCAACGTCGAGATCATGGTGCCGTTCGTGAGAACCTTGGAGGAAGCGCGCCGGGTCGTCGAATTGCTTGCGGAGAATGGACTGGAACGCGGGCGCAACGGGCTGCGCCTCATCATGATGTGCGAGATTCCTTCCAATGCGGTTCTGGCCGATCGCTTTCTCGAATATTTCGACGGCTTCTCGATCGGATCGAACGACATGACCCAGCTCACGCTGGGACTCGATCGCGATTCGGGTATCGTCGCGGGCGACTTCGACGAGCGCGATCCGGCGGTGAAGGAAATGCTGCATCTGGCGATTGCCGCCTGCCGGCGCGCCAACAAGTATGTCGGGATCTGCGGTCAGGGACCCTCGGATCATCCCGATCTCGCGCGCTGGCTGGTCGACGAAGGCATTGAGAGCTTGTCGCTCAACCCCGATTCCGTGATCGAAACCTGGCTCTATCTCGCCGGCAAGACGGCCGCTTGATGAACGGGGCGGCTTCGAATCGACGAGAACGGCGCGGGCGCGTTGTTGGGCCGAGGCAATTGAGCTATCATCCCGCAACCGGATACGACCGATGACGCGATACGTTTTTGTCACAGGCGGCGTAGTGTCCTCCCTGGGCAAAGGTATCGCTGCCGCTTCGCTCGGCGCGATCCTTGAGTCGCGAGGCATCCGCGTCACGCTGCTGAAGCTCGATCCCTACATCAACGTCGACCCGGGCACCATGAGCCCGTTCCAGCACGGCGAGGTGTTCGTCACCGAGGACGGCGCCGAAACCGACCTGGACCTCGGCCACTACGAGCGCTTCGTCGACCGGCGCATGGTCAAGCGCAACAACTTCACCACCGGCCAGATCTACGACAGCGTGATACGCAAGGAACGCCGCGGCGAGTACCTCGGCGGCACCGTGCAGGTAATCCCGCACATCACCGACGAGATCAAGCATTTCATCCGGCTCGGCGCCGAGGACGCGGAAGTGGCGATCGTGGAGATCGGCGGCACCGTGGGCGACATCGAATCGCTGCCGTTCCTGGAAGCCATCCGGCAGATGGGCATCGAGCTGCCGCCCAATCACGTCTGCTACGTCCATCTCACGCTGGTTCCGTTCATCGGCTCGGCGGGGGAGATGAAGACCAAGCCCACGCAGCACTCGGTGAAGGAGCTGCGCGGCATCGGTATCCAGCCCCATGTGCTGCTGTGCCGGGCCGATCGGCCGCTGCCCGCGGACGAGCGGCGAAAGATCGCGCTATTCACCAACGTGAATGTCGAAGCGGTCATATCCGCGGTCGACGTCGATTCGATCTACAAGATTCCGTCCATGCTGCACGCGCAGCGACTCGACGACATCGTCTGTCGCACGCTGACTCTGAGCCCCGCGCCGGCGGACCTGAGCATGTGGGAGCGCCTGGTATATCGGCTGGAGCACCCCAAGGCGCACGTCGATATCGCCTTAGTGGGCAAGTACGTCGACCTTACCGAATCGTACAAGTCGCTGTCGGAATCGCTGGTCCATGCCGGCATCCATACCGGCGGGCGGCCCGTGATTCATTACATCGATTCGGAGAGCATCGAGCGCGAAGGGACCGCGTGCCTCGAGCGCATGGACGCGATCCTCGTTCCGGGCGGCTTCGGCAAGCGTGGCGTCGAAGGCAAGATCGCTGCCATCCGCTATGCGCGCGAGCACGGCATACCCTATCTCGGCATATGCCTGGGGATGCAGCTGGCGATCATCGAATTCGCACGCAACGTCGCGGGCCTGTCGGGTGCGCACAGCACGGAATTCGATCCGCAGAGCGCGCACCCGGTGATCGCGCTCATTACCGAATGGCATACACGCGACGGTCAGACCGAGCTGCGAACGGCCGAATCCGACCTGGGCGGCACGATGCGGCTGGGCGGCCAGGAATGCACCCTCGCCGAGGGCAGCGTCGTGCGCGCGATCTACGGCAAGGACACGATCTCCGAGCGCCATCGGCATCGCTACGAGGTCAACAATCGCTATCGCAAGACGCTCGAACAGCACGGACTGCGCATCTCGGCGCTATCGGTGAAGGACGATCTGGCCGAGATGATCGAGCTGCCGGGCCACCCGTGGTTCGTCGCCTGCCAGTTCCACCCCGAATTCACGTCCACCCCGCGGCACGGGCACCCGTTGTTCAATGCCTTCATCGGCGCCGCCATGCGCCGCGCTGCCGAGCGGGGCGCCACGGTCGAGCCCGACGTGTCCCGCCGGTTGCATACCATTGTCTGATCCACGGGAAGGCGGTTTGGGCGCGATGAAGATCGGCGACATCGAAGTCGGGCTCGATCGGCCGCTGTTCGTCATCGCCGGGCCGTGCGTGATCGAGTCGCGCGAGCTGGTGCTGCGCACCGCCGAGCGGTTGCGCGATATGTCGCGCCGTGTCGGTGTTGCCCTGGTCTTCAAGGCTTCGTTCGACAAGGCCAACCGCAGCTCGGGCGATTCGTTCCGCGGTCTCGGCATGAACGAAGGCCTCGCGATCCTCGCCGAAGTGCGCCGCGACCTCGGTGTTCCGGTGCTGACCGACGTGCACGAATCCGAGCAGGCCGCGCCGGTCGCCGCGGTCGTGGATGTGCTGCAGACCCCGGCGTTCCTTTGCCGCCAGACCGACTTCGTTCGCGCCGTGGCCGGTGCCGGCAAGCCGGTCAACATCAAGAAGGGCCAGTTCCTGGCCCCGGGCGAGATGCGCAACGTGGTCACCAAGGCCAAGGCGGCCAGCGGCGGTGACAACATCCTGGTGTGCGAGCGCGGTTACGCATTCGGCTACAACAACCTCGTATCCGACATGCGCTCGCTCGCCATCATGCGCGAAACCGGCTGCCCGGTCGTGTTCGACGCGACCCATTCGGTGCAGTTGCCGGGCGGACAGGGCAGCGCCAGCGGCGGCCAGCGCGAATTCGTGCCCGTGCTCGCGCGCGCCGCGGCGGCGGCGGGGGTGGCGGGTATCTTCATGGAAACACACCCCGACCCTGCTCGCGCGCTGTCCGATGGCCCCAATGCCTGGCCGCTGGACCTGATGGAACCGCTGCTGCAGGTCCTGAAGTCGCTGGACGATCTGGTCAAGGCGCAAGGCTTCGCGGAACAGAAGCTGGTTCGAACGTAGCCGGGCGCAAGCGCGAGCCGGTCCAAACACTGGTAATCGATGAGGAACGACCGATGAGTGCGATTGTCGATGTTGTGGCGCGCGAGATCCTGGACTCGCGCGGGCTGCCCACGGTCGAAGCCGACGTGCTGCTCGAATCCGGCGTCATGGGCCGCGCGGCCGTGCCCTCGGGCGCGTCGACCGGGGAGCGCGAGGCGATCGAGCTGCGCGACGGCGACAGCAGCCGTTACGGCGGCAAGGGCGTGCTGCGCGCGGTGGAGCACGTCAACACCGAGATCAGCGAAGCGATCATGGGGCTGGATGCGGCCGAGCAGAGCTTCATCGACCGGACCCTGATCGACCTGGACGACAGCGAGAACAAGTCGCGGCTGGGCGCGAATGCAATCCTCGCCGTCTCGCTGGCGGTGGCGAAGGCCGCCGCCGAGGAATCCGGCCTGCCACTTTACCGCTACATCGGCGGCGCGGGCCGCATGACGCTGCCGGTGCCGATGATGAACGTCGTCAACGGCGGCGCGCACGCCAACAACAGTCTCGACCTGCAGGAATTCATGCTGGTTCCGATCGGCGCGCAGAATCTGCGCGAAGCGATCCGTTGCGGCGCCGAGATCTTCCAGACGCTGAAGCGCTTGATCCACGGCCGCGGCATGCCGACGACCGTGGGCGACGAGGGCGGTTTCGCGCCCAACCTCGAAAGCAACGAAGCAGCGCTGACGCTCGTCATGGAAGCGATCGAAGCCTCCGGCTACACGCCAGGCAAGGACGTTTCCATCGCTCTCGACTGCGCAGCCTCGGAGTTCTTCGACAAGGGCGCCTACCGTCTCGCCTCCGAGGACAGGAGCTTGAGCTCCGCACAGTTCGCCGATTATCTGGCCGGGCTGGTCGACCGCTACCCGATCGTCAGCATCGAAGACGGCATGGCCGAGAGCGACTGGGATGGCTGGAAGCTTCTCACCGAGCGCCTCGACGGCCAGGTGCAGCTCGTGGGCGACGACGTGTTCTGCACCAACACCCGGATCATCCGCGAAGGCATCCGGCGCGGGATCGCGAACTCGGTGCTGATCAAGATCAACCAGATCGGAACGCTGACCGAGACCCTGGAGGCGATCGAGATGGCGAAGACCGCCGGCTACACGGCGGTGGTGTCGCATCGCTCCGGCGAGACCGAGGATACGACCATCGCCGACATCGCGGTCGGCACCAACGCGCTGCAGATCAAGACCGGCTCGTTGTCGCGCTCCGATCGTCTCGCAAAATACAACCAGCTGCTGCGCATCGAGGAAGACCTGGGCGATGCGGCGAGCTACGCCGGGCGCCGAGCGTTCTACCAGCTCGATTGGGACTGAGAGCCGCGCGGATGAGTGCGCGGCTGGTGGCGGTGTTGCTGATTGCGCTCATCGCGAGCCTGCAGTACGGCCTTTGGCTCGGCAAGGGCAGCTGGCTGCGCGTGTGGGAGATCGATCGCAAGATCTCGGAGCAGCGGCGCAGCAACGAGCAACTGGCTGCGCGCAATGGCGCGCTCGATGCCGAGGTGCGCGATCTGAAGGAAGGGCTCGGGGCGATCGAGGAGCGGGCACGCAACGAGCTCGGCATGATCCGCTCCGATGAAGTGTTCTTCCAGGTGCTGGAGCGCGCAGCCGGAGATGGCGCGCAAAGCGCGCGCTGAAACGTCCGGAAACCGACGTGCCCGCCATCCTTCTCGACGGCAAGCAGCTCGCGCAGCGCGTGCTGGCCGATCTGGCTCCCCGGGTGGAGATACTCAAGTCCCGCGGAATCGTACCCAAGCTCACCGTCGTGCGGGTCGGGGACGATCCCGCCTCGAAGGTCTACATCCGCGCCAAGATCCGCGCCTGCGAGCAAGCCGGTGTGCTGGGCGACGAGCTGGAGCTGCCGGCTTCGACGCTGCAAGGCGAGGTGATCGACTGCCTCGACCGGCTCAACAGCGATGCGCAGGTGCACGGCATCCTGGTCCAACTGCCGCTGCCGCGCGCCATCGACCAGCACGCGATCGCGGCCCACATCGCCCCGGACAAGGACGTCGACGGCCTGAACCTCTGCAACCTCGGCCGGCTGGTGCAAGGCGATGCGATCCTGCCGCCGTGCACGCCGGCCGGCGTGCTGCGCCTGCTGGATTCCTACCGGGTCGATCTGCGTGGCAAGCACGCCGTGGTCGTGGGCCGCAGCGAGATCGTGGGCAAACCGATGGCGCTGCTGCTGATCCAGCGCGATGCCACAGTCAGCGTTTGCAACTCGAAGACGCCGGACCTCGCCAGCTTCGCGCGTAGCGCCGACGTCCTCGTGGTCGCGGTGGGACGGGCCGGCCTGGTACGCGCCGATATGGTTAAGGCCGGCGCGGCGGTGGTGGATGTGGGGGTCAACCGGTTGCCGGACGGAAAGCTCGCCGGCGACGTCGACGCCGCCGTGGCGGGCGTGGCCGGTTATCTCACTCCGGTGCCGGGCGGCGTCGGACCGATGACGGTCGCGATGCTGATCGAGAACACCGTGAAGGCCGCAGAGCGCATTGCGCCGGGCGTTGCGTAGCTGCTCGCATGCCGCGGTCGCCCCGGCGTATCGAACGGCGGCGTCAGCACAGCATGGTGTTGGCGAAATCCAGCAGCAGGGCCGGCGCGAGATAGCCCCGGAATGCCAGGTAGAGCACCCCGGCCAGGCCGATCATGAGAATCGCCCACACGATCTTCTGGGTGGTGAACATTGCTTTGCTTGGTCGCTATCCGATAGCGCCTAGACGATACTCGTGGCGGGGCGCCATGCCAACCGGGATACGGGCGATTGCCACGCGAGAAGGCAAGCCGGGAGTGTGGGTTTCGCACGGCAAAGGCTTGCTGGTATAGTCAAAAGCTTTGTTCACGCGCCCAACGCACATGCATTCGCTTGCTTTCGGTCTCGCGTTCGATGATCTCTACACGCCCGCCGGGCTGGCGCGCCTCGATCGCCTCTTTCTCGACCATCTTTCCGAGCAGGCGCCGGCGCTTCGGTTTCAACTGGAGTCCGCGCGCGCCGAGCCCGCTGCGCTCACGCGCAAGCAGGAGGCGGAGCTGCTGATCGCGCTGGGGCCTTGCGTGGAAAGCTTTCTGGCCGTTCTGTTCGGCATCGAGGCCGAGGTGGCCGCAGCGACGCAGCAGCATGAACGTCTGGCTTGCCTGTACACATGCAAGCGCCAGTTCGTGCAGCGGCGCGCGGCGACTCGGGTGAAACCGCAGCAGGTCGCGGCCTTCGACGGGCCGGCGGCGGAGCTCGAGCTCGCCGCCCGTTTCGGCGAGCCCTTCGACGAGCTCGCGTTCGCCCGCCATGTCGGCGAGTGGCAGAACGCGGAGGCCGAGCACGCCGCGGATCTCGAGCTTGCCCTCACCTACGCCGGCTGGGCCATCCATACCGAGGCGGGACGCAGCCGCCATCGTGCCGGGGTATTGTTCAAGGTGCCGCGCAAGCTCGACCCGCACCGGCTGGTCCCTGTGGTCGAAAACGACCGCGACGGCTACCCGACCTATCGCCTGGATCACCTGCGTCGCCGCGAAGGCTTCAAGCTGACCGATCCTGGCACGGATCTCGTCGGTGCGCTCGATCAGGCCAACTACTGCATCTGGTGCCATGAGCAGGGCAAGGACTCGTGCTCGCAGGGATTGCGCGAAAAGCCCGCTGCGGACGGCACGGCGGGCGCCTTTCGCAAGACGGTTTTCGGCGTGACGCTGGCCGGCTGTCCATTGGAAGAGCGAATTTCCGAGTTCCACAAGCTCAAGGTCGAAGGCAAGCCGGTCGCCGCGCTGGCGATGATCGTCGTCGACAACCCGATGGTCGCCGCGACCGGTCACCGCATTTGCAACGATTGCATGAAAGCCTGCATCTACCAGAAGCAGGACCCGGTCGACATTCCGCAAGCCGAGACGCGTACGCTGAAAGACGTCTTGCAGCTGCCGTGGGGGTTCGAGATCTACGGGCTGCTCACGCGCTGGAATCCGCTCAGTCTGCGCACTCCCTACGCCAAGCCGTCCACGGGGCGGCGCGCACTGGTCGTCGGCATGGGGCCCGCGGGCTTCACGCTCGCGCACTACCTGCTCAACGCGGGTCACACGGTCGTCGGCATCGACGGCCTGAAGATCGAGCCGTTGCCGCCCGAGCTCTGCGGAGTCGGTCTGGACGGCGGGCGCGTGCCGTTTCGGCCCATTCGGGACATCGGGCAGCTGTACGAGGAGCTCGACGAGCGCGTCATGGCCGGCTTCGGCGGCGTGGCCGAATACGGCATCACCGTACGCTGGGACAAGAACTTCCTCAAGATCGTGCGCCTGCTGCTGGAGCGCCGGGCGCTGTTCGGCATGCACGGCGGTGTGCGCTTCGGCGGAACGCTGAGCGCCGAACGCGCGTTCGAGCTCGGCTTCGATCACATCGCGCTGTGCGCGGGCGCGGGCAAGCCGACGCTGCTGGAATTGCCCAACGGCATGGCGCGCGGCGTGCGCACGGCCTCGGATTTCCTGATGGCATTGCAGCTCACGGGTGCGGCGAAACGCTCGTCGATCGCCAACATGCAGCTGCGCTTGCCGGTGGTGGTGATCGGCGGCGGGTTGACCGCGATCGATACCGCAACCGAAGCGCTCGCCTATTACCCGCTGCAGGTGGAAAAGTTTCTCGAACGCTTCGAGACGCTGGCCGCGGAGCGCGGCGACGCGGCGGTGCGCAGCCCATGGAACGAAGAGGAGCGGACAATCGCCGATGAATTTCTCGCCCACGCCCGCGCGATCCGCACCGAGCGCGAAGTCGCGCGGGCGCAGGGCCGGCCGGCGCGAATCCTGGAGCTGCTGCAATCGTGGGGTGGGGCGACCATCGCCTATCGCCGCCGCCTGATCGACAGCCCCTCGTACACGCTGAACCATGAAGAGGTGGAGAAGGCGCTGCAGGAGGGTGTGCGCTTCGCGGCGGGCCTCACGCCGCTGGAAATCGCGGTGGACCGGCACGGGCATGCCAGCGCCGTGCGCATGGCGGTGCAGACCCAGTCCGAGGACGGCCGTTGGCAGAAGTCCGGCGAAACGATCTTGCCTGCGCGTGCGGTCCTGGTCGCGGCCGGAACGCAGCCCAACACCGTGCTGGCGCGCGAGGATGGCGCGCACTTCAAGCTCGACGGCCGCTACTTCCAGGCCTGCGACGCGAACGGCACGCCGGTGAGCCCCGAGCGCAACGCCGCCAAGCCGCGCCAGGTGCACGTGCTGATGAACCGGCAAAGCGACGGCCGCTGCATGAGCTTTTTCGGCGATATGCACCCGTCGTACTTCGGCAACGTGGTGAAGGCCATGGCGAGCGCGCGCCAGGGCTATCCCGTGGTCAGCCGCACGATGCTCGAGCGGTCCGCAGCGGCCGGCAAGGACGATGCCGCATTCCTCGCCGTGCTCGACCACGATCTGCGCGCGCGGGTGAATGAAGTCGTGCGCTTGACGCCCAACATCGTCGAGGTGATCGTGCATGCACCGGCGGCGGCGCGCGCATTCAAGCCCGGTCAGTTCTACCGCCTGCAGAACTACGAAACGCTGGCCACCGAGATCGAAGGCACGCGGCTGGCGATGGAAGGGCTCGCGCTTACCGGTGCCTGGGTGGATGCCGAGAAGGGACTGGTCTCGACCATCGTGCTGGAGATGGGCGGTTCGTCCGATCTGTGCGCGCTGTTGCGTCCCGGCGAGCCGGTGGTGCTGATGGGACCCACCGGGTCGCCGACGGAAACGCCTGCGGGCGAAATCGTGCTGCTCGCGGGCGGCGGGCTGGGCAACGCGGTGCTCTTCTCCATCGGCCAGGCGCTGCGAGCGGCGGGCAGCCGCGTGCTGTACTTTGCGGGCTACCGGCGCCGCGTCGATCGCTACAAGGTGACTGAGATCGAAGCGGCCGCGGATGCGGTCGTATGGTGCTGCGACCACGGACCGGCCTTCGAGCCGGAGCGCAGGCAGGATGCAAGCTTCGTCGGCAACATCGTGGAGGCCATGCATGCCTATGCTCGCGGCGAGCTCGGTGCGCAACCCGTTCCGCTGTCCGAGGTCGATCGTGTCGTTGCGATCGGTTCGGATCGGATGATGGCGGCAGTCGCGCGCGCCCGCCACGGGGTGCTCGCACCTTACCTCAAGGCCGGTCACCTGGGCATCGGCTCCATCAACTCGCCGATGCAATGCATGATGAAGGAGATCTGCGCGCAGTGCATCCAGCCGCAGCGCGATCCGGCGACGGGCGCGACCCGTTACGTGTTCTCCTGCTTCAACCAGGACCAGCCGCTCGACCACGTCGACTTCGAAGCGCTGCGCGAGCGGCTGGGACAGAACGCGGTGCAGGAAAAGCTCAGCGCGCAATGGATCGACCGCTGCCTGCGGCGCGCGGGCCTGCGCAGCGCCGCAGCGCCCGAGGGCGAGCTGCTCAACGCGTAGTCACGAGCACCTGGGCGATGGAGCGCGCGACGTAATCGACGTTGGCGGTGCTGAGCGCCGCGACGCAGATGCGCCCGCTGTCGACGGCGTATATCGAATGCTTCTCCCGCAGTGCCTGGACCTGCGCCTGGGTGAGCCCGGAGTAGGAGAACATGCCGCGCTGGTCGAGCATGTAGCTGAAATCGAAATCGGCGCGCTGCTCGCGAACTTTCTCCACCAGCAGCCGGCGCATGAGCTTGATGCGCTCGCGCATCAAGCCCAGCTCGCGCTCCCACAGCGCGCGCAGCTCCGGGTTCGACAGCACCATGGCAGCCACCTCGCCCCCGTGCGTGGGCGGGTTGGAATAGTTGGTCCGGATGATGCGCTTCAACTGGCTCAGGACGCGGGCCGCTTCGTCGGCGCTTCCGGTAACGACGCTGAGCGCGCCGACCCGCTCGCCGTAGAGCGACAGCGACTTGGAGTAGGAACCCGCCACGAATACCGCCGGCAGCGCATCGGCGAACAGCCGCACCGCGTAGGCGTCCTGTTCCAGGCCGTCGCCGAATCCCTGGTAGGCGATGTCGAGAAAGGGCACGAGGCCGCGCTGCCTGACCACGTCCAGCACGCGCTGCCACTGCGCCTGCGACAGATCGACCCCGGTCGGGTTGTGGCAGCAGGCGTGCAGGACGACGATTGCGCCGGCAGGCAGCCCGGCGAGCCCCGCCAGCATGGCGTCGAAACGGCAGCCGTGCGAGGCCGGTTCGTAATACGGGTAGGTATTGACCTCGAAGCCGGCATACTCGAACAGGGCGCGATGATTTTCCCAGCTCGGGTCGCTGATCCAGACTTGCGCCTGCGGATCGGCGCGGCGCAGAAAGTCCGCGCCCACCTTGAGCGCGCCGGTTCCGCCCAGACTTTGCACCGTGACCACCCGCTTGTCGCGCAGCGCGCCATGATCCGGGCCGAGCAGCACCTCCTGCGCGATTCGGTCGTAGGCCGGCAAGCCGTCGATCGGCAGGTAGCTGCGCGGCCGAGCGCCCTCGGCGAGCGCGTGCTCGACACGGCGTACGCATTCGAGCACCGGCACCTTGCCCGAGTCGTCGACGTAGACACCCTGGCCGAGGTTGACCTTGGCGGGATTGGGATCGGCGTTGAATGCTTCGGTGAGGCCGAGGATCGGATCGCGCGGCGCCATTTCGATCGACGCCAGGGAAAATGAGGACATGCGGAATGCCTTGAACGGGTAGGGCAGTGCGGGCCGAGACTGCGAATGAAACGGATTCTACCCGCGGCGGTGCTGGCTGGAAATGTCGCCCTGCACGCGCCGGCAGCGAGGGTGGGCCGAGCGTGCCGCTATGAGACAATTACGCCACGGTAAACGAGGTTGCGATTGAAGATTTCCGAGCTCTTGCCCGACGCGCAGACGGCACCCGCCGCCGAGCACCCGGTGCGCACATTTCCGGGCAGCCCCTACCGGCTGCACCAGACGTTCGAGCCAGCCGGCGATCAGCCCGAGGCGATCGACCGGCTGGTCGAAGGCGTGCAGGCCGGGCTCGGGTGCCAGACGCTGCTCGGCGTGACGGGCTCCGGCAAGACCTACACCATGGCGAACGTGATCGGGCGGCTGGGCTGCCCGGCGCTCGTGATGGCGCCCAACAAGACGCTCGCCGCCCAGCTCTATTCCGAGATGCGGGAGTTCTTTCCGGAAAACGCGATCGAGTACTTCGTCTCGTACTACGACTACTACCAGCCGGAGGCCTACGTCCCTTCGCGCGATCTCTATATCGAAAAGGACTCGAGCATCAACGAGCACATCGAGCAGATGCGGCTTTCTGCCACCAAGTCGCTGCTCGAGCGCCCGGACGCGATCATCGTGGCGACGGTGTCGGCCATCTACGGCATCGGCGACCCGGTCGATTATCACGGCATGATCCTGCACCTGCGCGAGCGCGAGCGCATCGGCCAGCGCGACATCCTCAAACGCCTGACCGAGATGCAGTACCAGCGCAACGAGGCCGATTTCCGTCGCGGCACCTTCCGCGTGCGCGGCGACGTGATCGACGTGTACCCCGCCGAGAGCGCGGAACAGGCGTTGCGGATCTGCTTGTTCGACGACGAGGTGGAGACGCTGACGCTGTTCGATCCGCTCACCGGGCAGATCCTGCACCGGGTCGGACGCTATACCGTGTATCCGTCCAGCCACTACGTGACGCCGCGCGCGACGACCCTGCGCGCGATCGAGGCCATCAAGCTCGAGCTCGCGCAGCGGCTGGAATTCTTCCAGCGCGAGGGCCGGCTGCTGGAAGCGCAGCGCATCGAGCAGCGCACCCGCTTCGATCTCGAGATGCTGAACGAAATGGGCTTCTGCAAGGGCATCGAAAACTACTCGCGTCCCTTGAGCGGGCGCAAGGAGGGCGAGCCTCCGCCCACGCTGATCGACTACCTGCCGCCGAACACGCTCATGATCATCGACGAGAGCCACGTCACCATCCCGCAGATCGGCGGGATGTATCGTGGCGACCGCTCGCGCAAGGAGACACTGGTCGAGTACGGCTTTCGCCTTCCGAGCGCGCTCGACAACCGGCCGCTGCGATTCGACGAGTTCGAGGGAAAGATGTTGCGCACGATCTTCGTCTCGGCCACGCCGGGCGACTACGAGCGGCGCAAGCAGGCACGCGTGGTGGAGCAGGTGGTGCGACCTACCGGCCTGGTGGATCCGATGATCGAGGTGCGCCCGGCGGCCACGCAGGTGGACGACCTCATGTCCGAGATCCGGGCGCGTGTCGAGCGCGACGAGCGCGTGCTCGTCACGACGCTCACCAAGCGCATGGCCGAGGACCTCACCGAGTACCTCGCCGACCACAGCCTGCGGGTGCGCTACCTGCACTCGGACATCGACACGGTCGAGCGGGTGGAGATCATCCGCGATCTGCGCCTCGGCGAATTCGACGTGCTGGTCGGGATCAACCTGCTGCGCGAAGGACTGGACATTCCCGAGGTGTCGCTGGTGGCCATCCTGGATGCGGACAAGGAAGGGTTCCTGCGCTCCACGCGCTCGCTCATCCAGACCATCGGGCGCGCCGCACGGCACATCAACGGCACCACCATCATGTATGCCGATGTCCTCACCAATTCGATGCGCCAGGCGATCGACGAGACCGAGCGCCGGCGCGTCAAGCAGGAAGCCTACAACGCCGCCCACGGCATCGTGCCGCGCGGCGTCAGCAAGCGCGTCAAGGACATCATCGAGGGCGTGTACGATGCCGGCGAATCGCACCAGCAGCAGAAGGCCGCCCAGGCGCGCAAGGCCTACGAGGCAATGAGCGAGAAGGAGCTCACCCGGGAAGTGAAGCGGGTGGAAAAGGAAATGCTGGAGGCTGCGCGCCGGCTGGAGTTCGAGCGTGCCGCCGACTTGCGCAATCGCCTCGCCCAGCTCAAGCGTCGCTTGTTCATCGAAGACCTGCCTTGATCCCGGCGCTTCTGCGCAACCTGTGGCCGTTCGGCGGCGCCGGGCGAGAGGATCGCATCGTATGCCGCGTGCTGTTCGTCTGCCTCGGCAACGTCTGTCGCTCGCCGACCGCTGAAGCGGTGTTCAGGCAACGGCTGCACACGGCCGGACTTTCCGACCGGGTTGCGTGCGCGTCCGCGGGCACGCACGGTTTCAACCGGGGTGCCTCGGCCGACGGCCGCGCGCGCGCCGCGGCGCAACGGCGCGGCTACGACATGTCGCGCATGCGCGGGCGCTGCATCGCCGACGAAGATTTCGCCCGCTTCGATCTGGTGCTGGCCATGGACCGGCAGAACCTGGAGGCGCTGCGTAGCCGCTGCCCTGGCGACAAGTCCGAACGGCTGCGGCTACTGATGGAATTTGCGCGCATGCACGACGCGCTCGATATTCCCGATCCGTATTACGGCAACGCCAAGGCGTTCGAGCTGGTGCTCGACATGATCGAGGACGCGTGCGAGTCGCTGGTCGATCATGTTCGGGACCGCTACCTCGCGGCTGCGAGCGCGACGGCGCCCGGCGAGTCGCGTCCGCCGGGCCTTTGAAAACCTACCAGCGCGCGGCGAACTCGCGCAGCTCGGGCGAGGCGCCGTAGATGGGGAAGTGGCCGCGCAGCAGCAGCTGCGCGCTGCGCTCGTAGGCAACCGAGGTCACGCGCAATCCGTTGGTACCGACCGTGGCGCCGATGCGCGCGCGCAGCACGCCCGCGGGATTGCGCATGGCGACCGTGCAGATGCCGTGCATCTCGCTCACCGGAGCAAGACCCTGCGCCACGGCATTGGCCACGGTGCCCGGCACCAGGCAAGCGACCGCCAGGCAACAGCCGCCGGTCACCGCCAGCGAGCTGTGCGGCGACTGGGGCGTGAAGTAGCGCGCACTGATGTGCACGTCGCCTTCTCCGGGCGAAATCAGGCACACCTTCGGCACGGTCTCGCTGTGCGCCAGATCGGCCGCCGTCATCAATGATCCGCCGCGGCGGCGCAGACCCATCTTCAAGCCGGCAGCTACCCAGATTTCGCGCAACCGCTCCTTCAGCTTCCCATCGCGCGAGAGCTCGTCGGGCGTTTCCAGGCCCGTCTTGCCGACATCGGCAGCGCGCAGGATCACCATCGGGACGGCGACGTCGACGCATGACACGTCGATTCCGCAGATCGAGTCGCTCGGATGGCAAGTGGGCAGCAGCTTTCCGGTTTTCGCCCCCACGGGATGGCGCAAGGTGAGCTCGACACCCGGGAACTTCCCCATGACGCCGGGGATCTCGGTATCGGGCGGGATGAATGGGTTGGCATCCGGCGTGCGCACCGTTGCATCGGTCGTAACGCCGGTGTTGGTATTGAAGATGCGCACCGTGGTGCGGCCGGCCGCCGCCTCGATGAGGCCGGTCTCGAGCGCATACATCGGCAACGCGGCCGACATGTTGCCGCAGTTCACGCTCCAGTCGATCGCCGACTTGTCGGCGGCGAGCTGCGCCAGCGTGCTCGCGATGTCGGCCTCGCTCGTGTTCGGGCGCGAGACGATGAAGACCTTGTTGCTGGTCGGAGCGCCGCGTCCCAGACCGGTGGTCTGTTTGTTGCCTCGCGACTCGCCGCACGCCGGAACGCCCATGATGGCGCGTATCAGCTCTTCCTTCAGCGCCTGCTCTTCGGGCACGTGCTCGTGCCACAGCACGATGCCAGTGGAAGTTCCGCCGCGCATGTAGTAGACGGGGAACTGCGCTATGCCCCCGGTCGCGCGCGGTACGAAATCTTCCAGTTCCGGTGCCGGCAATCTTCCGAATGAGGCCGCAGACGGCAGCGGCGCAAGCGAGCTCATGGTCTCCTCCAGGGTCGCAAGATCGTCCACATAGTATAGCCATTGGCGCGCGGGTGTGCCGCACGTCCGC
This sequence comes from Betaproteobacteria bacterium, assembly GCA_009377585.1. Classification (NCBI taxonomy): domain Bacteria; kingdom Pseudomonadati; phylum Pseudomonadota; class Betaproteobacteria; species Betaproteobacteria bacterium. The sequence continues at coordinate 30,615 of WHTS01000020.1, read as the reverse complement.
CGAAAGCATGCGGGCAGTTTACGCGAACCGCAACAGGTCGTGACGGAGGGCGGCGCTCGAACGGGCGCGCCCTCGCGCAGTTACTTACGTGTCTCGACCTGGACCAGCGGTTGTTCGCCCGCGGCAGCGGGTGGCGGCTGTTTCGGACGCCGGGGCTGCATGGGCTCGTCCGTGGCTGCGGCGGGCTGTTCGGTTGGACGCCGTGCGCCGGGTGATGTCTCGATCATGACCATGTCGGGCGGAAGCTCGAAGCGCTGGGCGATGGTCGCTTCGTCCGCCGGCTGTGAAGCTGCCGCAGGGCTCGCATCGACACGCGTCTCGCTTGCCCGCTCGATCAGGCTGGGTGCGGGTTCGGCTGCTGGCCGGGGCGCCGGTTCAGCGGCGACCCGAGACGTCGGCTGAGCGGCCTGCTCGACGGATTCGGTTTCCGCTGCTGCGAATGCCGGATTCCGCTCCGACACTGGCGGCGACCTGACCTCCGTGACCGCCGAGGCGACAACCGCGTCGCTTGGGGAGGCCGCCGGCTCGGGCGTAACTGCCGCGGGCGCAACTGCCACGGGTGCGATTGCCACGGGCGATGCGACGCCGGGCGATGCGACGGCCGAAGACGCCAGCTCGGCGCTCACTGCGGCGGTGCCCAACGCTGCGGGCGCTGCTTCGCTCGAGACGGTATCGTCGTCGGACGCTTGGGTTGCCCGGTGCTCGGCGGGCTGCTCCTGCCGGTCGCGACGCCCGCGCCGACGGCGGCTGCGCGGGCCGCTGCTTCCGCCATCGGCAGCAGCGGCATGGTCCGGCGCGTGCCCCTGCGAAACGTCGGCCGCGGCAACAGGCTCTTGCGCTTCCGCGGCGCTCGGTTCGCGCCGCGGCGGCCGGCCTTGCGTGTCGTCGCGTTCGCGCCGCGGCGGCCGGCGATCCTCCTGGCTGCGGCGGCCTTCACCGCGTCGCTGTCGTTGATCGTGGGCCTGCTCGCTACGCTGGCGCTCCGGCCGCTCACCCCGCTCGTTACGCTCACCCCGCTCGTTACGCTCACCCCGC